>JAQYWA010000547.1 GCA_030145265.1 Desulfuromonas sp.
CCGTCATCGAGGTGCTTGATGATGCCGTCGAAGATCTCCTCAACGGTCATGTCGACCATCGCCTTGCCCTTGCGGGTCACGGTGTCGACGGCGGCCTGGTACAACGGGACCGAGCCGATGCAGGCGTTGGTTTCGGAGATGATGGCGGTGCGGATTTCGTCGATCGGCCCGCCGGTGGAAAGGTCCATGATGGCGTCGGCGCCGGCGGCGACGGCGACCCGGGCCTTTTCCATCTCTTTATCGATGTTCTTGTCGTCTTTGCTGGTGCCGATGTTGGCGTTGACCTTGGTGCGCAGGCCTTTGCCGACTGCCAGCGGGATGCCGTTGGTGTGCCGGTTGTTGTGGCAGACGATGGCGGTTCCTTCGGCGATGCGCTGGCGCAGGATCTCCGCGTCGATTCCCTCGATGGCGGCGGCCTGTTTCATCTTGTCTGAAATAATGCCCTTGCGGGCGAGTTCGAGCTGAGTCATTTGTTTACCTCTGAAATCGGGATTCCGTAGCTGTAAGCCCTGCCTTCGGTTTTCGGCAGTGGATCATTGGCGTGTTTATGGTTTCTGGCCCGGATGGTTTCTGGCGGCCAGGTAATGGTTCACCGGGCCGTGGCCGGAACCGATGGCGGGAGCGGTGCTGATGGCGTCGGTGATATAGGTTTTGGCTGCGTGGACGGCGGCGACCAGCGGCAGTCCCTGGGCCAAAAACGTGGCGATCGCGGCGGAAAAGGTGCAGCCGGTGCCGTGGGTATTTCCGGTGGGTACCCGTTCGGCCGGCAGTCGGTGCAGCTTGTCGCCGGCCAGCAGCAGGTCGACCGCGTCGCCCTTGAGGTGCCCCCCCTTGATCAGTACGTTGCGCGCTCCCATCTCCTGCAGCTTGCGGGCCGCCTGCTCCATGTCCGCTTCGGTCTCCACCGACAGGCCGGAGAGGGCCTCTGCTTCCGGCAGGTTGGGGGTGAGCAGATAGGTTTCGGGGATCAGCTCGACCTTGAAGATTTCGACCGCCTCCTGCTGCAGCAGCGGGGCTCCTCCCTTGGCAATCATGACCGGATCGACCACGGCGATCAGCGAGTGCCGCCGGATCGCCTGGGCGACCATGGCGACGATTTCGGGAGCGTAGAGCATCCCGGTCTTGATGGTGTCGCTGCCGATGTCGGTAAGTACGGCCCGGATCTGTTCGCCGACGAAATCGGCGGCCACCGGGTGGATGCCGCTCACGCCCCGGGTGTTCTGGGCGGTCAGGGCGGTGATGGCGCTGGTGGCGTAGCCGCCGAGCAGGGTAATGGTCTTGATGTCGGCCTGGATGCCGGCGCCGCCGCCGGAGTCGGAACCGGCCACGGTCAGCACCCGTCCCTGCGGGAAGGGCTTGCGGCGGTTGAACAGCAGCGACAGTTCGCGGGCGGCCACTTCGGGCGATGCGTCTCCC
>JAQYWA010000548.1 GCA_030145265.1 Desulfuromonas sp.
GCATGTTCTCCCCTTCGAGGCGAGCCCAGTATTCCCAGTTTCCCTGTACGGCATAGATGCCTTTGGTGGCCCGCAGCAGTTCGAGAAATCGGCGCACGTCGGAGAGGTTGCGGTCTTTTTCCAGAAAGTCGCCGGTAATCAGGATGATTTCCGGGTTCAAGGCGTTGACGGTGTCGGCCACCCGCTGGTAGTAGCCGTGAAAGGCGCGGATGTGCAGGTCGGAGATGTGGACCAGGCGCAGCTCCCGTCCCGGCGGGATTTTCGCCAGCGGCAGGGAGATCTCCTCGACCTTGAACGCCTGCGGTTCGCGGATCAGGGCGTCGCCCGCCAGCAGGCCGCCGAGTCCGAGGGTGCCGGCCGCCAGAAACCGGCGCCGCGACATTTTTCCACCGCTATTGTTGTCTGGTTGTTCAATCTGGTTCATGGCTCAGGGGTCTTTTGTTGCCGGGGTAGCACCAGTATACGTGGGGGTCCCGTCTTGTCAGTCGCAGATGGATGGGGTATTCTAACCTGAAACGTTGTGTTGCGCTACAAAATGTCCAAAGAAAGGTTTCTCTGCCATGACCGGAATTACTGAAATTGCCCCTGATGTCTACTGGCTGGGGGCCAGACACCCAGAATTGCGGGACTTTGATGAGCTCTTTCCTACCAACCACGGTAGTACCTACAATGCCTACCTGGTGCGCGGCAACGACAAGGTCGCGCTGATCGATACGGTCAAGGCTCCGTTCACCGAGGATTACCTGGCGAAGGTCGCCTCGCTGGTGCCCCTCGAGCAGATCGACCTGGTGGTGGTCAACCATACCGAGCCCGATCATTCCGGCGCTTTGGGCGCGCTGCTCGAGCGCAACCCGAACATCGAGGTCTACTGCACCAAACCGGCCGAGAATTTTCTCAAGCAGCTCTACGATATCCCGATGAAAACCCGGGTGGTCGCCGAAGGGCAGGAACTTGACCTGGGCGGCAAGACTCTGCGCTTCCTGCTGGCCCCCTATCTGCACTGGCCGGATACCATGTTCACCTTGCTGCCCGAACAGCAGCTGCTCTTTTCCTGCGACGCCTTCGGTGCCCATTTCTGCGCCGACGGCCTTTTTGACGACGAGGTAGCCGATTTTTCCTCCGACTACCACGGCTACTTTGATGCCATCATGCGTCCTTTCAAGGCGCAGATCCGCGAGGCGGTGGCCAAGCTCGAGGGGCTGGATATCCGCATTATCTGCCCGTCGCACGGACCGTTGCGGCGGCGTGACCCGAACGCTGTCATCGCCAGCTACCGCAAACTGGCGGCCGCGCCACCGGAAACCGGGCGCAAGCGGGCGCTGCTGCTGACCCTCTCGCCCCACGGCAACACCCGCAGGATGGCGGCCGCTGTCCGCACAGGGCTGGAAAGCCGCGGCGTCGAGGTG
>JAQYWA010000549.1 GCA_030145265.1 Desulfuromonas sp.
TCTGGCAAGGCACTCAAGGTCTTCCGCCGCTTCCATAGGTAAAAAGGGCGGCCCATTCGGGCCGCCCTTTTCATGATGATGCTATGCCGAAGCAGGATTAGTTCTGCGGACCGGCCTTGGTAAAGTCGAAATCAGCGCCATCCTTCATGTACTTTTTGAAGTTCTCGACAAACATGCCGGCCAGCTTGTTGGCGGTGTTGTCAAAGCCTTCTTTGTCGGTCCAGGCATTGCGCGGGTTGAGCAGGGCGCTGTCGACCCCGGGGAGTTCCTTGGGGATGTTCAGACGGAACCAGCGAGTCTGGTCGAACTCGGCCTTCTCGATGGAGCCGTCGAGGATGGCGTTGACACAGGCGCGAGTCGCCTTGATGCTCATGCGCTTGCCGACCCCGTAAGCACCGCCGGCCCAGCCGGTATTGACCAGGTAGGCGTTGACGCCGTGCTTTTCCAGCTTCTCGCCAAGCAGCTTGGCGTATGCCGTCGGGTGCAGGGGCAGGAAGGCCTCGCCGAAACAGGCCGAAAAGGTCGCCTGGGGCTCGGTAACGCCGCGCTCGGTGCCGGCCACCTTGGCAGTGTAGCCGGAGAGGAAGTAGTACATCGCCTGCTCTTTGCTGAGCTTGCTGACCGGGGGTAGCACGCCGAAGGCGTCGCAGGTGAGAAAGATGATGTTCTTCGGCTGGCCAGCCTTGAGAGAAGGCTCGTGGTTTTCGATATGCTCGATCGGGTAGGAAACGCGAGTGTTCTCGGTTTTGGCGCCGCTGTCGAAGTCGATCACGCCGTCATCGTCGGCCACCACGTTTTCCAGCAGGGCGTTGCGCTGGATGGCGCCGTAGATCTCCGGCTCACTGTCCTGAGAAAGGTTGATGGTTTTGGCGTAGCAGCCTCCCTCGAAGTTGAAAATGCCGTCGTCGTCCCAGCCGTGCTCGTCGTCGCCGATCAGCTTGCGGGCAGCGTCGGTCGAAAGGGTGGTCTTGCCGGTCCCGGAGAGGCCGAAGAAGAGGCAGACATCGCCATCTTTGCCGACGTTGGACGAGCAATGCATGGAAAGGATCCCCTGCAACGGCAGCCAGTAGTTCATCATGGTGAAGATGCCCTTTTTCATCTCGCCGCCGTACCAGGTGCCGCCGATGATGGCAATGTTCTTCTCGATGTTGAAGACAACGAAGACCTCGGAATTCAGGCCGTGCTCTTCCCACTTCTTGTTGGTCAGGTTGCTGGCGTTGTAAACAGTAAATCCCGGAGCGAAGTCGTTCAGATCTTCTTCCCCGGGACGGATGAACATGTTCTTGACGAAGTGCGACTGCCAGGCGAACTCGGTAACGAAACGGACCTGCTTGCGGGTCTTTTCGTTGGAGCCGCAGAAACCGTCGGTGACGTAGAGGTCCTTGCCGGACAGGTAGTCGATGACT
>JAQYWA010000109.1 GCA_030145265.1 Desulfuromonas sp.
TGGCGCCGACCACTCTCGAGTGCCTGCCACTGTTCCTCATCAAGTTCAGCATCGGAAAACAAGGCAATATTGGCATCAACTTCCTGCTCTGACAACATGCCGACCGCCACGCCATGAACCCCCGCCAGGCCAAGCACGAACCTGAGACTCCTTCGCGCCTCCCCGATCAGGTTACCGCCGGCCAGAGCTTTCATCGCGTAAACCCCCTTGCCGGCCGCAGCCACTTCTGCAATTGCAGTGGCCATCGACTCTGCCGTTCCATCCAAAATCCCCATCCCCCGGCGATTGATCAACGGATGAACCACTGCGATATCAGGCGATACTGCGGCCTTGCGAACCGCACAGATATAGTGTGAAGACAAACCGACATGGGCAACCTTACCCTCCTCCCGCATCTGCAGTAGAGCATCGATAACAGATCGCCGCTCAACCATCGGATCCGCCACGCGGGCGGCATGCACATGCACAATGTCCAGGCGATCAACGGCCAGCTCCCGCAAGGCTCTTTCTACGTGTCGTCGTGCCGTTTCAGGGTCGCTGGCGTGGGTTTTACTCGCCAGAAAACAACACCCGCGATAACCGGCAAGGGCTTCGCGAATGTGGCCGTAATTTTCGTAAAGCTCAGCCGTATCGATCATATTGATGCCACGCTCAAGGGCATAGCGCAGCAATCGGCCCCCGTCCCGGGGGGACTTTCCGGCCTGTAGAGGTCCCATCGGCAAAGAGCCGAAAATCAGTGGCGAAACCTCCATTCCAGTACTTCCCAAGAGCACCTTTTTCATGTTATTCTCCCGAAAATTTCATGACCTGCCCTGTTTAGCAGGTCATCCTCGGGTGGGCAAGCATTTTCCCGGACCGATGCTATACTTGGCAGCACATGAGAGGTTACGCGTGAAGGAGTGCTTCATGTCCACGGATTTCAAAAAAAAAGTCAGGGAGCAATTTGGCAGAACTGCGGAAGGCTATGTCCGGGACCAGGGGTTTGCTAAAGGTGACGATCTGGACGAAGCGGCCAAACTGCTGAACCCGACCCATGAAGACATCATGCTTGACGTCGCTTGCGGTGGAGGCCACACGGCTCTTTCTTTTGCCCCGCTGGTTCGAAGCGTCGTTGCTTCAGACCTGACCATGCAGATGCTGAAAAAAGCTCAGGAGTATATCAGCGACGAAGGGGGAGTGGATAATATCACCTTTCGTGAGGCAGACGCCGAAGATCTACCCTTTCCCTCCGGCTCATTCACTCTGCTCACCTGTCGGATTGCCCCTCATCATTTTCCCGATGTTCCCCGCGCCCTGCGGGAATTCCACCGCGTCCTGCGCCGGCAGGGGGGACGGATGGTCATCATCGACACCCTGCTTCCCGATGACCCAGAAATCGCTGAGTTCTACCAAACCATGGAAAAAATGCGTGACCCGACTCACGTACAGGCTTACAATCAACAAGAGTGGATCCAGATGATCGAAGCGGCTGGATTCCAGGTCGAAACAACCAGAATCTTTAACAAAACCCACGATTTTCCGGTCTGGGCCAAACGTGCAGGACTGAAACGGGAAGGGGTACAAAAACTGGCCAAGTACTTCATTGATTCACCGGCAAAGGTTCACGACTATTTTCAGATTGAAACCTTTGCGGGAGAAGTGGAAAGCTACACTGACCAGAAACTACTCCTGTACGCAACCAGAATCCACAAAAAATAACCATCTCGACATCCCATCCAATTTACCATTCAGTCCATGCTGCACAGCATGGACTTTTTTCTTACAAACAAAAGAAGGGGTGCCCAAACGGGCACCCCTTTTCACTTCATTCAATTCAACTGACTTATACTGATTAGCCTTTTTCAGCAGCAGTTTCCAACATAGCCGTGGTGAGCGACTTGGGACGCTCGATGCCGTAGCCAAGTGCGCGGTCCCAGGTAACGTTGGCGAGGCAGCCAAGGGCGCGGCCAACACCGAACAGTACGGTGTAGAACTCGTACTGGGTAACGCCGTAGTACCACTGGATGACGCCGGACTGGGCATCAACGTTCGGCCAGGGGTTCTTGGCCTTGCCATGCTCGGTAAGGACGCCAGGAGCCACTTCAAAGATCATTTTGACCAGCTGGAACAGCGGGTAATCTTTGAGCCCTTCGGTCTTCATGCAGAACTCACGCTGGGAAGCATAGCGGGGGTCGGTCTTACGCAGTACGGCATGACCGTAGCCGGGGATAACCTGGCCGCTGTTGAGGGTGTCCCACAGAGCTTTCTTGAGGCCTTCTTCGGTCGGCACTTCGCCGCCGAGCTTGGCCATGAAATTCTGGGTCCAGCGGAGAACTTCTTCGTTGGCCAGACCATGCAGAGGGCCAGCGAGACCGTTGATACCGGCGCTGTAGGAGTAGTAGATGTCGGACAGAGCCGAGGCTACCAAGTGAGTGGTGTGAGCCGAAACGTTGCCAGACTCATGGTCGGAATGGAGAATGAAGTACATACGGGCGACGTCGTCGTAGGGAGCGTCGATGCCCATCATGCGAGCGAAGTTACCGCCCATGTCGAGGTTAGGATCGGCCTCGATGTGGGTGTCGCCCATGTACTTCATGCGATAGATGTAGGCACCGATGGGGCCAAGCTTCGCCATGAGGGAGTTGCAATCGTCGTACATTTCTTCCCAGCAAGTCATCTTGTTGAACTTGCCGGCAGCATAGTTGCCAGCGAACTTGGAGTCACGCTGCATGGCAACGATAGCCGCGGAGAACATGGCCATCGGATGAGAATCGCGAGGCAGGGCGCGCAGCACGTCGATAACATACGCCGGGATCTGGGAAAGAGTTTTCCACTCTTCAACAACCTGCAGGGTCTGCTCCATGGTCGGCACATCGCCGGTCAGCAGCATCCACCAGAAGCCCTCGACAAAAGGATACTCGGAACCGGGAACTTTGGGCAGAGCAGCGAAGGTTTCAGGAATGGTCTTGCCACGGAAGCGGATGCCTTCCATCGGGTCAAGGTAGGAGATGTCAGTTACCAGACACTTGACGCCGCGAGCGCCGCCGATAGCCTGACCGATCGTCACATCACCAAGTTTGACATCACCGAACTCTTTTACGAGACGGGTAACGCGAGGACGATGTTCCGCAATCTTCTGAGCCAATACTTCCTTGAGTGTCGCCATGCTTCTCTCTCCTTTGGTGAAATAAAGTGCGATGGGCCGAAAACCCATCAGGCCAAACTGCCCGTTTCCAACAAACTACATTCAAATTACAACCCGGTGCTTAAATAGACAGTGTGCTGCAGGACAACTCTGCTTCTCTCAAACCACTGAACCCAGACCACCGGGACAACCTTGGCTCAGTCTCATTTTCACATGGTATGTTCTAGCAACTGAGGCCCGGGTTGTCAAGCAGTATTTTGTATACAGTATGCTTTCTGCAAACAATGACCAGACAGTTTTTCAGTTTGTTTTCCCCCCGGCCCCATGATAGAATGCATAAAATTTGTGCAACAGAAACTGTATCTATGAAAATTGGTTCGCTCCACCTTACAAACAATATATGGCTGGCCCCGATGGCCGGGATCACCAACCTGCCGTACCGTCGCATCATGAAAAGGTTCGGTGCCGGGCTGGTTTTCACCGAAATGGTGAGCGCCAATGGCCTAATCCACTCGGGACGCCGCACCAGAGAGTTGCTGAACACCTCTTCCGATGAACATCCACTGGGCATCCAGCTTTTTGGTGATGACGCCGAGGTGCTGGCGCGTGCGGCAGTGCTGGTTGAGGAGGATGGCGACCTGCTCGACATCAACCTCGGCTGTCCGGTAAGAAAGGTCGTCCGCTCCGGCGCGGGGAGTGCCTTGTTGCGCTCTCCGGAAAAGGTCGGCCAGATTGTCGCCGCGATCAGGCGGGTGACAGCACGACCGCTGACGGTCAAAATCCGCTCCGGCTGGGATCGGCAATCCGTCAACTTCATCGAAACAGCAAGGATCGCCGAGGCGGAAGGCGCAGACGCCATCACCCTGCATCCTCGCACCCGCTGTCAGGGCTTTAGCGGCCAGGCCGACTGGGAACAGATCCGCCAACTTAAAGAGGCGGTCAGGATTCCGGTCATCGGCAGCGGCGATATTTTCATCGCCGAAGACGCTCTGTCGATGGTGAAGCAGTCCGGTTGCGATGGAATCATGATCGGCCGCGGCGGCTATGGCAATCCCTGGTTGCTCCGTGACATCAAAGCCCTGCTTGACGGTCAGACACAACCCTCACCGCCGACGCCGCTGGATCGCCTCGAACTGGCCCAACAGCACCTTGCGCTCTATACCCAGACCTATGGCCCACGCAAAGCCATGCTCGACATGCGCAAACACCTTTGTTGGTATTCACGGGGACTGGAAGGAGCCGCCGCATTTCGTTCCGCGGTCAACCGGGCGCAATCAGTAACCGAGCTGCAGCAAGTCATGCTTGATTTTTTCAATTCAGCACAGGCCACCGTCGAAAGTGCATCGCAATGAACAAAATTGCCGACCACGATGCCCAACTGTACGTCCGGGTACTTGAAAATATCGATCGGGCCGTAATCGCTCTCAACCATGAGGGCCAGATCACCCTGTATAACCCGGCGGCACAAGCCTATACCGGAATCTCCGAAAAACAGGCGATAGGAAAACCATTCCAAGACCTTTTCCTCGGCCAGAAAAATCTGCTGTACCTGGTATCGACCGCCCTCGAGGAAGGGCGGTCGATATCCGACCACGAAGACCTGATGCTCAAGCGTCCGAACACGCCCCCCTTACCGGTCAGCGTTTCGGTCTCGCCTATTTACACCGACGCCGGCAAGCCGGAAGGAGCGGTCCTGATTATCCGCAACCTGTCCCGGGTGCGGGATCTGGAAAAGGCCGTGCGCCGAGCCGACCGGCTGTCAATCCTAGGCACCCTGGCGGCCGGCCTTGCGCACGAGATCAAGAACCCGCTCAGCGGCATCAAGGGAGCGACCCAGCTGCTGGCTATGGAACTATCCGAACAAAGCCCCCTGCGGGAATACACCGACGTGATGATCCGCGAAGTCGAACGGGTCAACGGCATCATCGAAGAACTCATGGACCTGGCTCGCCCCCGCCCGCCACAGTGGTCACCGGTCAACCTGTCCAAGGTTCTGGGCGATATAGTACTGTTTCAGAAGGAAGCCCACCGGGGGGAAAAAATTGAATTCCAACTGGAACTTGACCCCAGCATCCCTCCGCTGCGTGGCGATGAAAACCTGCTGACCCGGCTTTTCCTCAACCTCATCAAAAACGCCGCCGAGGCCATCGAGAAGCAGGGTCAGATTACCATTTCTACCAAGGTAGCTCAGGACTATCATCTGACCAAGCCGGGCAATCGGCCAGTGCCGATGATCGTGATCGAGATCCGGGACAATGGCAAGGGGATAGCCCCGGAAACCCTGGAACAGATATTTACCCCTTTCTACACGACCAAAAACAAAGGAAGCGGCCTCGGCCTGGCAACCTGCCAGAAGATCGTCAGCGAGCACGACGGCCTTCTCAAGGTTGAAAGCACCCTGGGTGAAGGCACCCTGTTTGCCGTCTCCCTGCCACTCCTTACCGACAAGCCTGGCCTCTTTCCAGGCAAATGATGTCAGAACCAAGAAAGGTTCCCCCATGTCCATTCATCGCATTCTTGTCGCCGATGATGAAGAAAGCATCCGCTGGGTGCTCTCCAAGGCCCTGAGCAAACAGGGCTACGCCGTCGAACTGGCCGTTGACGGCTCAGAAGCACTGGAACAGCTCCGCAAAAAGAGTTTTGACCTGGCCGTCCTGGATATCAAAATGCCCGGCATCTCCGGACTCGATCTGTTGAGCCGAATACAGGAAGAATTTCCCGGCATCCTGGTCGTCATCATGACCGCCGAATCGACCATGAAAAATGCTGTAGAAGCCATGAAACGCGGGGCCTACGACTATATCACCAAACCCTTCGACCTCGATGCCCTCGATGCCATCATCCTCAAGGCCAACAAGGCGACCGACGTCAGCGCAGAAGTTGTGCGGCTTAAGCATGAGCTGAAAGAACACTACCAGCTCGACCGTACCATTATTGGCAAGAGCCGCCCGATGCAGGAGGTCTACAAGGTCCTCGGCAAGGTTGCACCCTCCGACGTAACCGTGCTGATTACCGGCGAGTCGGGCACCGGCAAGGAACTGGTCGCCCGGGCTATCCATTTCAACAGCCCCAGGCTCGGTAAGCCCTTTTTGGCCCTCAACTGCGCTGCCATCCCCAGAGAACTGCTCGAAAGCGAACTGTTCGGCTTCGAAAAAGGGGCCTTCACCGGAGCCACCGAACGTAAATCCGGCAAATTCGAGCAGGCGGACGGCGGCACCCTCTTCCTCGACGAAATCGGCGATATGCCGCTGGAACTGCAAGCCAAGCTGCTGCGCGTACTGCAGGAAAAAGAGATCACCCGAACCGGCGGCAACACAACCATCCCGGTAAATGTCCGCATCGTCGCCGCCACCAACCAGGACCTCAAAGAGCAGGTAAAAGCCAAGGACTTCCGCGAAGACCTGTTCTATCGCCTCAATGTCGTGCCGATTTCGCTACCGGCCCTGCGAGAACGGCCCGATGACATTCCGCTGCTGGTTGGATTCTTCATCGAGCGTCTATATAACGAACAGGGAGTCACCGCCAGAGGCTGTACCGCCGAAACCATGTCGCTGCTACAGAAACACAGCTGGCCAGGCAATGTCAGGGAACTAGAAAATTCCATCCAGCGCGCCGCGCTGCTTTCCCCCAACCAACTCCTGAGTCCGGACGATTTCCCGATTCTCGAGCCAGAAAGCACCGGCTCGGACAACGATGAATCGCTGGAGTCGCTGATTGCCCACAAACTGCACTGTTCACTGTCAAAAATGGACGTGCAGGAACTGGACAACCTCTACGAGATGGTCCTGCATCAGATGGAACGGCCGCTGATCAACATCGTCATGGAAAAAACCCGCGGCAACCAGGTCCGGGCCGCCGA
>JAQYWA010000110.1 GCA_030145265.1 Desulfuromonas sp.
CCCGGCGCCCAAAAAGCTCCGCCGCGAGCAGGGTTCTGCCGCTTTCGGTTGAAAATTCCCCTTTGAGCATCCCGCCCCCGAGCAGCTGCTCTTTCCATTCCGGGGCGAATCGGCCGGCCAATGCTCCGAAGTCGTCGATAATGCTGGTGAATTCGCCCGTCAATTTCGGTTCGATAAAGCTGAAAGTGAAGGTGTTTTGAACCGTGTTTTCCAGGAGGAACCGCCCTTTGCCGGTCCAGGTGTCGTCCTGTCGGTGCAGGTTGACCGCGAGCGCGTCAAGATCCAATTTCCGGGTTCCGCTCTGTACGGTGGCTGTCGAGACGGTCAACTGCACATCCAATTTAGCGGGGTTGATGGCGAAGGATATTTTCGGAGTCTGGAAAGAAAAATCAAGCTCGGGCGGGAGTTCGACGGGCAGCGTCAGGAGGGTTGCGACCCGTTCCAGTTCGGCGCGGTTCAGGCGGGGCAGGCGGGCGTTGCCGGCCACCGTAGCGCCGCTGTGGTCAAACTGAAACGGCAAGGGCGCCTCAAGCAGGGGGGCGCCGTCCCAGTCGAAGCGGGTGAGGGTAAGCCCCGGTTGTCTGTCCCAGTTGCCGGTGCCGGACAGGTCAATCCGAATTCCCGCCCCCTCGCCCAGCCGGGCACTGGCTTCAAAACGTGGATTTCGGGTGCCGTACAGGTCGATATTCAAAGCGTGGATTTCCCGACGGTCTTCTCCTATAAGCAGGGTCACGGCACCGTCGCTGACCCTCAGGTCGGCGATTTCGATCGGGGGCTGCTCGGGAAATTCCGACGATGTTTCGTCCTTCGCTGCGGGCAGCCCGAGAATTTCAATCCGAGGGCTGTGCAGGTGTACTGCCTTCAGCTGGCGCCGCCAGAGCCCGCCCAAGGTGAAGCGGATGTCCGTTTCCGCTACGGCGACCCGATAAACATCCTGCTGCTCGATGTGCAGGCCGGTAAGCTGCAACCGTTTCGAAGAGAGGCTCAGCCTGGCGATGCGCACCTCGGCATCCAGCTGTTGCCCGACCAGGTGCGCCGCCACCGGCCGCAGGCCGTCGTTGAGCAAGCGGTCACGCAACAACCAGCCCGTGGCGGATAGGGCAAGGGTCAGCATGAGCAGGAGTCCCAGCAGATGTCGGCCGCAGATAATGGTCATCAAAGCCTCATGGGGAGCGGATTGCCTGGATTATTGACGGATTCACGTCGAACCACCAGGAAGTTCAGGTGTCCGGCAAAAAATGTGGACGACGAGGGCGATGAAGCTATTCTAACAGGAAGAAATGCTCTGACCGACGGCATTTTAGCGACGCGGGAAATGCCTTTTTGCATGCCCCGTCAGTTGTACAGAGCACAAACGCCACGAGCCGGGGGACGCTTCCCGGTTCGTGGCGTTTGCGATTTCAATGGTTCGGTATGCTCACGTCAGGGGGCTGTTACGGTCGGGCCTCCCTGGAGAATGATCCGCACCTGGGCCAAGGTGGGGCGATCGGTGTTGACCTGGGAGACAGCGATGCGATCCGGCGGAATTCGGTGATTGAACATCAGTCTTTCGCGAACTCGAGTCACCCGTTTCCGGGAGAGAACTTCATTGTCTTCGAGCGTGCCGGTGTCGTCGGCAGGGACAACCAGCAGGATGCTCGATCCCGGGTGTTTTTTTAGAGTATCGGCCAGCTTGGCGATTTTCCACAGTATTTCTTTGGGGATTCGACTGCTTTCGGTGTCGAAGTTGACGTTGACCGTGTCGATGGTTTTTTCGGATGCGGGCACCGTAACGATTCGTGCGGCGGAAACTGTGTCCGGCTTCGGGCAGCCGTCGGCGTCTACGGCCGTTGCCGCAGGAGTTCCGGGGCATTTATCCCGAGCGGTGGGGACTCCGTCTCCATCGGGATCGGGATTGACCGGGGTGACAAAGCCGGTTGTTATCGAACTTTGGGGGACTTCGCTCCCCATGCTGTAGAGAATTTCCGGGATCGTCTGAGCTGGGCAGATGGCTTCGACGTCGTAGCCTTCATGTGGCGAATCGAGCTCGCCAGGCAGGGGGATATTTGCACTCCTGACGTCGAGGGCTGTCAGCAGCTGCCCCATTTCGGCCAGGGTGCGGGCATGGGTCAGAAGGTAATCATACGAGGCATTGGCATAAGACCGCTGGCTCTGGAAATATTCGTTCTGCGTGTCCAGCAGATCGAGCAGGGTGCGCTGGCCGATGTCGAACTGGTTCCGGTAGGCTTCTCGGGCATTGGCGATCGAGTTGTGATGAATCTGCAGATAGTACAGCTGGTTTTCAAAGTGCTTTATGTCGTTGAAGGCGATAGTCGTTGTTTGGCGGACATCTCGGCAGGCTTTGGTCAGCAGCTCTTTGGCCTGGTTCAATTGCCTTTTGAACTGGAGCAGGGTGGCCTTATCGGAGTTGCCGCGGAACAGGTTGTAGTCGAGTGCCAGTTCAACGACGCTTTCGTCGCTATGGCCGTCCAGCAGAGCACGGTCTGAACCGGTGGTGTGGTGCGCTCGAAGTTCTAGTCGGGGCAGAAACGCAGCTTCGCGGACGTCTACCGTCCGCGAAGCTGCCCGCATTCGTTCGACTGCGGCGTGGATGCCAGGGCTTCCTTGCAGCGCCTGGCTAAGCGTCGTTTCGATATCGGCGGGGACGATTTCCCCGGACAGGTCGGTTGGGGGCGCTAGTTCCTTTTGCGGCAGTTCGCCGACCAGGCGGAGAAACCGCGCGCCAACATCCTGCAGATTGTTTTCCTCGACCATTTGATTGGACTGGGCCAGGGCGAGGCGCCCCGTTGCCTGTTCCAGATCCACCCCTCGGCCGACGCCGGCCCTGACCCGCTCTTGGACCTGCTTGAACAGAAGCTGATGCTGCTGCAGGTTTTCTTCGGCGAACCCGAGCAGTTCGCGGTAGCGCAGCAGGTCGACATAGGCGGTGACGATTTCCAGGGCGGTGGATTCGGCGACATCGAAGAAGTCGTACAGGCGGGCCAGTTTTTCATGGCCGATGCGCTTGACTACCGCCTCTAGTCCGCCGTAAACCGCATAGTCGTAGGCGGTGAAGCGGACTTGGGCCTTTTGCTTCGGATTCAGAAAGGCAATGTCTTTGGGGCTAATTTTTACTTCCAGAACCAGCGTGTCGTCGGCCGGGACAATTTCAATGATTTCTTTGCCCTGCTGCACGACCCCGCCGAGGGTATTGAAAAACAGCCGTTTGACGGTCCCCTTTACTGGCGATGTAATGTCGGCGTGGTGGACCCGGTCGGCCAGTGCCGTTTTCTCTTCGGTCAAACTGTTCAATTTGGCCAATGTTTCCGAAAGCTCGCGGCGGATCCGGTTGTAGAAGGTCAATTCTACTTCCTGGATTTTGCGACGTGCCTCGGCAATTGAGGCCTGAATGCGGTCGATCTGGGAGAGAACCTGATCCCGTTCGCCACGGGTCTGGATGACGTCGCGTTCCAATCGCAGCAGTTCGACTTGCGAAACGGCGCCGGTATTGACCATCGGTCCGGTGACATCCAGTTCTTTTTGCAGAAGGTCATGGCGCTTGGTCAGTTGGTCGCGGTTGGTAATCGCTTCCTTCAGTTCTTCGTTGCGCTGGTTGAGTTGCTGCCGGGCTATTTCAACCTGAGCGTCCAGTTCTTTCGAGGTTGATTGGAACAGTTGCAGTTCACGCTCGACGATTTCCGGGGCTTCACGAGTCACTTCGCCGGAAACGGCAAACGGACGTTTTCCCGAAATCGCTTTCAGCCGTTCGGCCTTGACTGAAAGGGCCAGGTATTGCGAGTGGTTCTCGTCGAAACGACGAGACAAACCGGGGCGGATCAATGCGCAGCAGCAGCTGGCCGGCGGCCACGTCCTGGCCTTCTTTGACCAGAATATCCGAGACTACGCCGCCATCGACGGCCTGTATGATCCGGCCTTGGCGCAACGTCTCGATCACCTGGTTTTTTGGACCGTCCGCCACCAATTTTCCGCCATCCAGGACGATGATCCGTTCGACCAGATCGAGCAGGGAGGTGCGATGGGTGACCAGAACCAGGGTTTTCCCCTGTGTAAATTGCTCAAGTTCACGTTTTACCTGTTCTTCACTGGAGCTGTCCATCGAACCGGTTGGCTCATCCAGCAGTAGAATCGGGGGCTCCTTAATGACGGCCCGGGCGATAGCCACGCCTTGGCGCTACCCGCCGGAAAGGGTTTCACCCCGTTCGCCGATGAGCATGTCGAAGCCCCGTGGGTGACTGTTGACGAAATCGAGCAGCCCTCCGCGTTTGGCGGCGGCAAGGATGGCGGCATCGTCCGCTGACGGCAGGCTCATGGTCAGGTTTTCGCGAAGGGTGCCAAAAAACAGGGTGGCATCCTGGGCGACATAGCCGGAGAAACGGCGCACTTCGGCCGGGTCCAACTGCCTGAGATCGATACCGTCAATGGCCACCGCTCCCCCCGTCGTCTGGTACAGGCCGAGCATGAGCTTGAGCAGGGTGGTTTTTCCCGATCCGACCCGGCCCAGGATGGCGACCCTTTCCCCGGCCCGGATGCGGAACGAGACGTTTTTCAGTGCCTGAATATCCTGTCCCGGGTAATTGAAGCAGACCTCCTTGAAGTCGATATCGCCTTGAAACGACTGGCGGGTCAAAAAGTTCGATTGCTCGGGGCGTTCAAGCGGTTTGTCAAGGATCTGGCTGAGCGAGGTAAAGGCGGTGCTGGCGTGGTGGTACTGGGTCAATAAGCCGGCGATCTGACTGATGGGGGCCATGGCTCGGGATGAAAGCATGGAGCAGGCAATCAGTCCGCCCATGGTCAGCTGGTGGTCGACGATCAGATAAACACCGATGACGATGATTGCCACATTCACCGTTTGCGTGGCCCAGGTGGCCAGGTTCAGGGTCGATGCCGAAAGGAGCCGTAGGCGAGTTGAAATCTGTGTCAAAAAGACGACGCTGGCTTCCCATTTTTTCTGCATGTGTCCCTCGGCGCCCAGCGATTTGACCGTTTCCAGCCCGACCAGGTTTTCAATGAGGGTGGCATTACGCTGCCCCGCGGCCCGATAGGTGGTTTCCGACAGTTCGTGCATCTTGCCCTGCACCAGCAGGGCGCAAATGATTACCAGGAGCATGGCGGCGATGATAGGCAGCATCAGCGGCCAGGCAATCAGGCCGATGACGACCAGGAAAAGGATGGCGAAGGGCAGATCGATGAAGGCGGTGACTATCGTTGAGGTGATAAAATCCCGAATCGTTTCGAAAGAACGCAGGTTGGCAGCGAAGGATCCCGCCGATAGCGGCCGGTGCTCGAGCCGGGTGCCCATGACCCGCTCCATGATGAAAGCCGAAAGTTTGACATCGACCCGCTTGCTGGCCAGGTCGAGAAAGTAACTGTGCATGGTGCGCAGCAGCAGGTCGCCCAGCAGGACGATCACCACCCCGGAGGCAAGGGCCCAGAGAGTATGCACCGCCTGATTGGGAACCACCCGGTCGTAGACGTTGCGGACGAACAGGGGCATGGCCAAGGCGAACAGGCTGATCAGCAGGGCAGCGACCAGTACGTCCCGATAAAGAGCCAGGTTTTCTCCCATCACGCTCCAGAACCAGTGGCGCCTGCGTACCTTGTCGACTTCGGGGGAGCGGGCGTCGAAGCGGAACTTGGATTGCATGTAGATGGCCCGCCCACTGTATTGATCCTTCAGGTCGGCAAGGGGAATTTCCACTGGCGCCTCGCCGAGTTCCGGGAAGGCTACCCGGGCGGTTTTCGCTTTTTTGTCCCAAGCCAGCAGGACGCAGGCCTGCTGGCGTGCAGCAACAGTATGCTGGGGCACAGGCTCTCGTTGAGGCGCTCGAGGGGCTGGTGCGCCACGCGACTGAGCAGGGCGGCCCGTTTGGCTGCGCGTATGGTCAGGGCCGGAGTCAGCCGCGGCCCCTCCAAGGGGAGTCCCGCGACGGCCGCTTCGCGGCTCAGCACTCCGCCGTGGAGGGCGACAACCACCAGCAGGCATTCAAGCAGCGGATCGGGCATTTCTTCTCCCGCCCGGAGGTCGCGTTCCGGTGGTTGCTGCGGTTTTTCGGCTGCGGCAGCAACGGATACAGAAGGGGCTATGGATAAACCTTTATGCGTCAATGTCATTTTGTTTAAGGGCCGGTCGCCCGTGCAAGCCTTTGTGGTATGAGCGGATTAACGCAAGAAACGATCCCGGCTTGGGGCTCATGGCAGGCACCCGCAATTGCTGTATACTACAATTTTAGGCACCTGTCCTCTGGTAGCGAGGAGTATGCCATGGGTTCTTCCCGGGGAGATCGGCTCAGGGGAGCCTGGCTGTTCGGGCTTCTGCTCTCGATCGTGGTCTTTAACTATCCTTTTATCTTGGTGTTCAACAGCAGCCGGTTGCTGTTCGGTCTCCCCCTGGCCGTTGTGTACCTTCTGGGGGGCTGGCTTCTCTTTATCGGCGGGATTTACCTCTTTGTCCGCCGCCTTGACCGGAACCGTGGCACCGAACCACCGGGGGATGCCGGTGGGGGGGGCGGCCCATGAGCGCCGCTGCGGTTTTGCTGGCGGTGCTTCTGCACATGCTACTCCTTTTTGGCGTGGCATTCTATGCCGACCGGCGGCGCCTGGCGGGGCGGCACCCGCCAGGATCATTATCGAAAATTACCTTGAAACCCGTGGCAGCCGCATGGAAGAGGTTTTTGATATTTTCGGGTCGGTGAACATTAGCCGCCGGGCGGGGCGGGAACAGCTCGGCATTCTGCACGAGGCGGCGCGCCGGGTGGCCGAAGGGAGCGATCAGCAGCATATCTTCGACAGCATTCTGGAGCTGCTGCAGCAGCAGTTTCTGTTCGCCCTCTGCGTCATTCGGATTCTCGACCAGGGACAGGACCTTCTCACCGTTCGCAGCCAGAAGGGGCAAAGCTCCGAATATTTTGCCACGGCCCCGCGGGGGACCGACTTGCAAACCTATGTCGGAGAGGCATATT
>JAQYWA010000550.1 GCA_030145265.1 Desulfuromonas sp.
ACTCCCATCGACCAGCCGCAGCTGGCCGGCGTACAGGTGCGGCCGGCACCGGGCGTCCGGGTCGACCAACTCTCCGGCCGAATCGAAGAGATCTTCGAGCGGGAACTGGCCGGCATCGGGGACTTCTGCGCCAGCCTGGCCCGGGGGGAATACCCGGTCTGCTGAACGACATCCCCTTGCGGCAGTCAACAAAAAAGCTCCCGGTGCGAAAGCGCCCAGGGGTTTACTCCATCTGTTGAAAATTCCAATATCGAACCAGCAAGAGCCTCCAGGTCTCATTGACTTAGAGGCTCTTGCTTTCCTACCTACTTTTCGAGTGGTGCCTGGCGGGAGAGCGTCTCACAGCCTCTCCATTATGAGAAAAGGCCACTTGATCTGGTGATCAAAATGGCCCTGAAAAACTCTTCAAACAAAGGTATCAACGCAGAGACGCAAAGAAAATCTAAAAAGAATCGTGTTTGGTCTATGGTTTTCCCCTGCGTCCTTGCGTCTCTGCGTTAACCTTTGCCTGTGACTCTCTCTGCGATCTCTGCGTGCTCGAGTGAGCGCAGCGAACGGGCGAGAGGCCGCCTTTGCCTTTATTTTCTGCGGATCTTCCAGCAGTTGTGAATGTGCGGATTGCGCTCAAAGTCCCGCGGGATGGTCTGACGGCTGATGTCTTCGATGACCAGTTCGGGCAGGGCCTCGACATCCATCTTGAAGCGCCGGTTGTTATTAGAAAAAATCAGCAGGCCGCCTTTGGCCAGCAGGGCCGCTGTACGGCGCAGCAGATCGACGTGATCGCGCTGTACGTCAAAGGTGCCGTCCATGCGCTTGGAGTTGGAAAAGGTCGGCGGATCGAGGAAGATCAGGTCGAACTCCCCCTTGCCGCGACCGAGCCACTCGAGGCAGTCTGCCCGCAGCACCTGATGATTGCCGCCGGCAAAGCCATTGAGAGCGAGATTCTTCTTCGCCCAGTCGAGGTAGGTCTGACTCATGTCGACGGTCAGGGTCGAGGCCGCGCCGCCGAGGGCGGCGTGCACGGAGGCGGCGCCGCTGTAGGCAAAGAGGTTGAGAAAGCGCTTGCCGGCAGCCAGCTCACCGAGCATCAACCGGGTCGGCCGGTGGTCGAGAAAGAGTCCGGTGTCGAGGTAGTCGGACAGGTTGACCAGCAGCCGGGCCTGACCCTCGCGCACCTCGTGAAATTCGCCCTGCTCGCCGAACTTGCCGTACTGTTCGCGGCCCTTCTGCGGCTTACGGACTTTGAGAAAAACATGATCATCCGGCACCTCCAGCACCTCGGGGAGCACCGCCATCACCTCGCGCATACGCAGGGCGGCCTTGCGCTCGTCGATCTCTTTCGGCGCCTGGTATTCCTGCACATGGACCCGACCCTCGTAGAAATCGACGGCCACG
>JAQYWA010000551.1 GCA_030145265.1 Desulfuromonas sp.
ACGAACTTGTCGGTCGGCTGGGTGAAGCGGCCGCCCCAGAGCTGGTTTTGTGACATGTAGATCTCCGTTTTTATCTGGTATCAGTCAAGGTTTGTTGCAGTCTTGGATTACTGCCCAATATTAGTAAAGGCGGTCTCTCGCCCGTTCGCTTCGCCCTGGGGATATAATGAGCGGGCGAGAGGCCGATTTTTCTTTGTTTTAAACCTTTTCCGCCCCGTTCTTTTCGATGCGCTGCCACTGGCCCTGGTCGGGCTGGAAAATGCCGTGTATTTTCAGCGGCACCCGGGTGGTGCGGGGATCGAGTTCGTGAAACAGGGGGAGATTGAAATAATAGAGCCGGGTTTCGGTACCGAAACGCAGCCGGCAGACCGGCAACCCGCCGAAATCGTCGCTGACGAACTCGGCATTCTCTACCGGGCCGATCTTGTGGCTTTTGTGGATGATAACCGAGGAGTGGCCGAAGGTAAATCTATCGCTGTCGGGGAGCCCGGTGGTCTCTTCCGAGGTGTTGCAGAAGACCGTGATGGTATCCCGCACTCCCGGGGTGTAGGACAGGTATTCGCCGTAAAAACCGTTGACCACGTCGCGGAAGGCATGGTGCTCGGGCTTGGGATTGCACTCGAGCACCGCCAGCAGGTCGAGGCGCTGACGGGTCTGGAAAAAGAGCTCGTTGGCCTTGTCGATGATGGCGTTGATGTTCGACTGGTAGGTGTCCCGGTAGACGTAGTCGAGGCAGATCAGCGACATGAAATTGAAGCAGGCCGGCTGGCAGCGGAACAGGGGAAAAACCTTGCCGCGATACAGGTCGTGCTGGGAGTCGAGATTCTCCTCGCCGACGAAGGGATGGCTCTTGGCCTGCAGAAAAACCCGCAGCCGGCCGTCCGCCTCCTTGACCGCGGCGACGCTGATGTTGGTCGGGATATCCGCGATGTCGCCGGAGTCGAGATCCTCGACCACCGAGGCCAGAGCTTCGGTGTTGTCGGCTTGGAACCGGAGCAGGAGATCGCGGTAGTCGGCTAGGCGGATGTGCTCGACGCCGAACATAACAACCGAGTTGGAACGAAACTGTTCGTCGATGATCCGCAGCGTGTCTTCGAGGTGGGCTTCCGGTAAGGCCGCTTCCGGGAAAATCAGGAAGTGGCACTTCTTCAGGTTGCCCTCCCCCTCGGCGATCAGGTGCAGGATGGTGCGGATCTGTTCCCAGCTCTGTTGCGGGTTGACCAGGCGGCAGGCCCAGTCTTTCATGCCGAGCTGGTTGGGAATCTGGCAGACCATGCAGTGCAGGTGATGGCCGCCCAGAAAATCGATGTTGAGCTCTTTTTCGACGATGCTGAACATGGCGGGCTTTCAGCCGTTTTCGAACGGGCAAATTTGGGGAAGCTGCTTTTCGCC
>JAQYWA010000111.1 GCA_030145265.1 Desulfuromonas sp.
GCCAATGCCGTGGTCGGCAACATCCAATCGCCCTGGGTCTTTCTGCTGGCGGTGAACATCCTGCTGCTGGTTATCGGCATGTTCATGGACATCATTTCGGCGACCCTGATCCTGACCCCGATCTTTCTGCCGCTCTTAAGCAAATTCGGCATCGACAGCATGCACTTCGGCCTGCTCATGACCATCAACCTCGGGATCGGTTACTGCACCCCTCCGCTCGGGGTCAGCCTCTACATCTCCGGCGCCACCGTCAACCGCGACCTGCTCTACGTCTCGCGGGCCGTGCTGCCGTTCCTCATCATCCAGATTCTGCTGCTGCTGCTGTTCACCTTCTGGCCCGACCTGGTTCTGCTGCTGCCCCGCCTGATTTACGGTTACGGCGGTTAGTCACCGGCCACCTGCTATGCAGGTAGCCTCTAAAAGGGGCTATATACGCGCCCCCTCCCCCTGTGACGCAGCCTTCGCGGTGTGGGCGTTTTGAGAAACTGGTGGGCAAATGTTTGAGCGAAGCGAGTTTTTGCCCGCCCTCAAAATGTCTGCGCAGTGAAGGGGACCCGAAAGGCAAGGAGCGAGGTGCCCTTTCTCTGCTTACTCGCTTTGGGCAAGCAAAGAGAATAAGTCGCCGTCTGGGAGCGAAACCCCAGGATCTTGGCTCGAACTAAGACTATGCCTAATCCAAAGACACGATGGAACGACATCACCTTTTCTAGTCACACCGTTAGAGCTGGTGGTTTACTGAAAATCTCAATTAATCGGGAGACCATGCATATGGACGACAAAATTCTGGTTCCCCTTGACGGCTCGCCGACAGCCACTCGCATCGTGCAGGGGATCATCCGCGAGAAGGCGCGTTTTTTCGGGCCGCTGACCCTGCTGCACGTGATCGATGAGGACAAATTCGCCTACCGGATGATTCCGGACTTCCAGGTCGAAATGATCCGCGAAAACGCCAGCAAAACGGCCAAACACCTGCTGGAGACGCATCAGGAAAACCTCGAGCGGGCCGGCCTTCTCACCGAAATCCGCATCGTTTCCGGCTCACCCCGGCAGGTAGTCTGCCGTATCGCCAACGATGAGAACTTCAACCTGGTGATTCTCGGCCGGCGCGGAGCGGGCGAAATCCGCGATGTGTTGTTCGGCACCATCAGCAACTACGCCCTGCACAACGTGCGCTGCCCGGTCATGCTCTTCTGACCGGAGTCTGGCCGAGTGATCTGGACAGAAAAGCCGGCCAACAAGCCGGCTTTTTTCATGCTGACGGGACCGGCGCCACCTCGAGCCGAGTCTCCCATAACCCATGCAGATTGCAGTAGGCCCGTGCCACCAGGGTGACCGGCTTGTCGAGCCGGATATAGAGCATCGCCTTGGCGGTCGCCACCTCAGGCCTGAATTCGACATGGCCGGCCGGTTCGTTGCCGACCAGCAGATCGACGTTCTGAATGTAGTGGGTCGCCCCCATCGGGTGGGCAATCTCCCCCATGGTCAAGGTCACGGCAAACGCCTGGCCGGCGACAATCTTCGCCGGGATGTCGATCAGCGGGGCATGCTTTTTTTCCAGGATGCTCTTTCCCTCGGGATTAGCAACCCGGTTGATGCCCGCAAACAATCCCGGATCGACTTGGGTAAAACCTTTGAACCCGGCCGCCTTTACAGCACTTTCAGTTGCACCCAGCACCCGGCCGGCCAGCATGGTCCCGCCCACCGCCAGGGTGCCGCCAATCAGAAATTCACGCCGTCTGCATGCCTTTTTCATCATCAGGATTCTCCTCTTGCGATAGTTTACTGCCATGAACTATAGAAGAGCAGCTCGGCGAGTCAAGAACGGCAGCTGAAAAAGCCCTTGCACACAATCGACCTCTGCTATATATTCATTATTCTATACAAGGAGGTCGCCAATGGAGCTGCTCAGCATTATCGGTGTACTGGTTCTCTGGTATGTTTTGAACCGCTGGATTCTCCCCCGGTTTGGGGTGGACACCTGACTATCCAACAGCTGCAGCCTTCCCGGGCGGAAGGCCGAAGAAACTGAAAAAGATACGGACCATACGCAAAACGGCGGCCATTAGGCCGCCGTTTTAATTTGTCCCGCAGAAGATCAAGGATAAACCCCGACGGGTCCGTCACCTCAGGGAGGTTGCACACCTGGGACAAGTCAGCATGCTGGTCGATGGCACCTTGTGCCCGCAGGAGGGGCAGTTGAACCAGTATTTGCAGGATTTGCACTGGGGTTCGGAAAGCCCCTGCTTTTTTTTGCATTTGGGGCACTGCCGATACATCTTGTGGCTATCGAGATAATCCTTGAGTAGCAGGCCACAACGGGGGCAGGTGTCGACATCCTTCTTGCCGATGTCTGCGCCGCAGTTCTGATTCGGGCAGACGAAAACCGTCTTGCAGGCCTTGCAGTAATTTTTCGATTTCTTTTCTTCCTTGCAAATCGGACATTTATCCATAGTCTTCCTCATTCTCCAGGCATTCGGATCAGACGCCGCAGCCGGAATTCAACCAGGACCTGAACAAACCTGCGCCAAAACCAACAACCCCTTAAAGGGAATCTGTATCCTGTAATCAGAAGGCGAAACAGCGGAAGGCAGCGTACCGGGGCCATCCGGTACGCCCGGGATGACAAATCAGTCGATTTTCTTGAATGCGCCCTTTGCAGCGTTACAGATCGGGCAAGGCCCCGTGGGCTCTCCTTCAAGCGTCTGTCCGCAAACCTGGCACACATAGTAATCGACCTCGACGTTTTTGCCTAGCATATCAAGGGCTTTCTGGTACAGGCCGGCATGGACCTGCTCCACGGCGTTGGCAAACCTGAAGTTGCGCAGCGCCGCCTGGTGGCCGTCGGCCTCGGCCTCCTTGATCATCTGCGGATACATGCTGGAGAACTCATGGGTTTCACCGCTGATGGCCTCCTTGAGATTCTCCGCGGTAGAGCGGATTCCTCCCATGGCCCGCAGATGGGCATGGGCATGTACCGTTTCGGCATCGGCAGCGGCCCGGAACAGCTTGGCGACCGGCAGGTACCCTTCCTGCTCGGCCTTTTTGGCAAATGCCAAATAGGTGCGATTCGCCTGCGATTCCCCGGCAAACGCCTCTTGCAGATTCTTTTCTGTTTTACTGCCACTCAATTCCGCCATCTGTTCACTCCTTATGAATAAAATTTCAACAACTTAATTATTTTATCTTACCGGAACAAGCTGTCAATCCTCCAGTCACCCCTTGAAAGCGATATCGATGTCCTCGGCTTTACCGACCAGCACCAGGATGTCACTATCCTTGATGACATGCGTTGCCTTGGGAAGGGTATAGAAATGCCCGGTAAGCACATCCTTGATTCCAAGAATGGAGACATTATATTTACGGCGCAGATCGATTTGCACCAGACTTTTTCCGACAAAACGGGCCGGGGGAGCCGCCTCGCTGATGGACATGTCGTCACTCAAGGGAAGAAATTCGAGAATATTCGGGCTGGTCAGCCCGCGCGCGACCTTGATCGCCATGTCCCTATCCGGGAAAATGACCTCCGTGGCCCCGATCTTTTCCAGGATGCGGCCATGGTCTTCCGACACCGCCTTGACCAGAATGCGCGGCACCTTCAATTCCTTGAGGTAGAGGGTGATCAGGGTCGCCAGGTGGGAGCGGTCGCCGATCGACACCACCACCGCATCCATTTCCCCGACCCCCTGGCCAACCAGGAACTCCTTGCTGGCCGCATCACCAATGATCGTATAACTGGAATACTCCTGAATCCGCTTGACCTTCTCCCGGCTCAGGTCGATGGCAAGGACTTCATGGCCGCTTTCGTACAGGGAGCGGGCCACATGATAACCAAAAGTTCCCAGTCCGATAACACAAAAACGCTTCACGAATGCTTCCTCCTGTTTCTGCCTATCAGCCGATCATCACGCTTTCTTCGCCGTACTGCACGGCGGTCGCGCTGGATCGTTTGATAAAGGCAAAGGCGACCGTCAACAGACCGACCCGACCGACGAACATCAGGATGATCACGATGAACTTCCCCAGCGGCCCCAGCTTGGCCGTGGCCCCCACGGAGAGTCCCACGGTGGCGAAGGCCGAAATGGCTTCGAACGTGTAATCCATGAAGCCGTTACGGTTCTCTCCCGGGCCAACCCCCTGCAACTGCACCACCAACAGCGCAAAGATAGCCACCGCCATAAACAGCAAGGCTAGCATGACTAGGACCAGGGCCTTGCTGGTAACCTCGTCAGGAATCGTCCGCCGGAACACGTTGGTCGTGGCATTCCCTTTCAGCCGGCTGAGCATGTTGCCGATGAAAATCGCCAGGCTGGTGGTTTTGATCCCGCCACCGCAGGAACCGGGGGAGGCGCCGATAAACATCAGGAACATGAGCAGGAACAGGGTCGGCACCTCGAACTGTGACAAATCAATAGTATTGAACCCGGCGGTTCGTGCGGTGACAGACTGAAACAGCGAGGTCCAAAAGACCTCTCCCGCCGAAGCGTCCCGGAGCGACGCACTACTTTCCAGAACGCCGATGACCAGAGCCCCCCCCAGGATCAGGATGGCGCTGGTCAACAGGACCATTTTCGAATGCAGTGACAGCCGCCGCCGTTGCCGCCGCCTGTTGAGAACGAGGTCTTTCAGTTCCCGCAGCACCAGAAACCCGATACCGCCAAAAACAATCAACAGCACCATGGTCAGGGTGACCAACGGATCATTGCGAAACCCGACCAGGCTGTCAGAAAAAAGGGAAAACCCGGCATTACAGAAAGCCGAAACCGAATGAAACACCGCACTGTACAGCCCCGGGCCCCAGCCCAGACGCGGCACAAACGAAATGGACAGCAACAGGGCCCCGATCCCCTCGATGACCAGGGTCATGAGGATCACTCCGCGAACCAGGTCACGTAACGAATCGACCGGGGTGTGCAGCAGGGTATCATGAATGATCCAGCGACCGCGAGTACCGACCCCAATATGCAGATAAAAGAAGAGGTAAACGGAAAAGGTGGTAATCCCCAGGCCGCCGGTCTGGATCAGCAGCAGCACCACCAGCTGCCCGAAGGTCGAAAGACGGGTGCCGGTATCGACCACGGTCAGGCCGGTTACGCACTGGGCCGAGGTCGAGGTAAACAGGGCATCGATGAACTTCAGAGGTTCGCCAACCGCGGCTACCGGCAGGCTTAGGGCGCAGGCCCCGAGGAGAATGGCGCCGAGATAATAGCTCATCAGCAGCATCCCGGGAGAAAGTTTTTTCAGACGCTGGGGGAGTTTTTTCATAGAAAAGCTGAACCTCTCTCAGCCACACCGGAAAGTGCGTTTTGCAACCGACGCCGTTTCGCTTGCCTCACCGTAGAAAAAAGTTTAACATGATTATCTAACATTTCATGAGATCAGGAGACCTCGACATGAACGACTACAGGGTGGAAAAACTCGAACTTCCGGTCATGCTTTTTCTCGCCGACGGCGTAGTTCATGACGGCGTCATGTTTCTCAGCCCCTTCAGCCCATCCCACAGCGGTTCCCAGCGCCTGGTCGAACTGTTTCGCGAAGCGGACACCTTCTGCCCCTTCAAGGACAAGGATGGCCGATTCTCCCTGGTCAACAAAAGCTCCGTCACCCACGCCCGTTACCCGGTTCAGGACGAAGAGGAAACCTACGGCGACCGGATCAAGGTCCGACTGACCTTCTACGGTGGCGAACTCCTCGAGGGCACCATCATCATCGCCATGCCGGCCGGCAAGGGGCGCCTCCAGGACTATGTCAATTCCACTCCGGGCTTTTTCTGCCTGCTCACTGAGGACGCACATTATATCGTCAACGACGACCTGATCCGGGAAATCTCCCCGGGCTGAACCTGCAGAAACCAGCTCCCCCGACAACTATTGACGGACCGGCTTGCCGGTCCGTTTTTTTACAGGTCGAGATACGAACGCAGGTAGCGCCCGGTGTGCGAATAGGAGTTGCGGGCCACCTCCTCAGGCGTGCCGGTAGCGACAATTTCGCCCCCCCGGCTCCCCCCTTCGGGCCCTAGGTCGATGATGTGATCGGCGGTCTTGATCACGTCGAGGTTGTGCTCGATGATCACCACCGTGTTGCCGGCTTCGACCAACCGCTGCAGCACGTCGAGCAGCTTCTGGATATCGGCGAAATGCAGGCCGGTGGTCGGTTCGTCGAGAATGTAGATGGTTCGCCCGGTGGCCCGCTTGCCCAGCTCCTTGGCCAGCTTGACCCGCTGCGCCTCGCCCCCCGAGAGGGTAGTGGCGCTCTGGCCGAGCTTGATGTAGCCCAGGCCGACGTCGCGCACGGTTTCCAGCTTGTTCTTGATTCGCGGGATATTCTCGAGAAACTTCGCCCCCTGGTTGACCGTCATATCGAGCACCTCCGCGATGCTCTTCCCCTTATATTTGACCTCCAAAGTTTCCCGGTTGTAGCGGGCCCCGGCGCAGACCTCGCAGGTGACAAAGACATCTGGCAGAAAGTGCATCTCGATCTTAAGGATGCCGTCGCCCTGACAGGCCTCGCAGCGCCCCCCCTTGACATTGAAGGAAAACCGTCCCGGCTTGTAGCCGCGCAGCTTGGCCTCGGGGAGCTGGGCGAAGATGTCGCGGATGTCGGTAAAGACCCCGGTATAGGTGGCCGGGTTGGACCGCGGCGTGCGGCCGATGGGGGACTGGTCGATGTCGATCACCTTGTCGAGCAGCTCGAGTCCAAGAATGTCGTCGACCCGGCCGGCCTTTTGCCGGCTGCGATAGAGGCGCTGGGACAAAGCCTTGTACAGGGTATCGATCACTAGGGTCGACTTGCCCGAGCCGGAAACCCCGGTGAAGCAGGTCATGACACCGAGGGGAATTTTCACGTCCACCCCCTTGAGGTTGTTCTCCCGGGCCCCCTTCATCTCAATGAAACGATCGCTTTGCCGCCGCTTCGCCGGCAGCGGAATGGACAGCTC
>JAQYWA010000552.1 GCA_030145265.1 Desulfuromonas sp.
GCCTCCTCGGCGAGCGATTGGAACAGGCCGAGAACCCATTTCGTCCCGACCTGATCGTCCCCGTCCCTCTTCACCTCAGCCGCCTGCGACAGCGCGGCTACAACCAGTCGCTGCTGCTGGCCCGCCAGCTGGGGAAACGCTGGCGAGTTCCGGTCGCCTCCCGCTTGCTGGTGCGCAACCGGCCGACTCCTCCACAGCAAGGCTTGAGCCTGGCCGTTCGCCAAAAGAACCTGCGCGGCGCCTTCGCCCTGACCGCCCCATTGCAAGAGGAAACAGTTCTGCTCATCGACGATGTCATGACCACCGGCGCAACGGTTCGGGAATGCGCTCAAACACTCCTTACCAGCGGCGCCGGAGAAGTCGTGGTCGCCGTCATCGGCCGGGCGCTGCGCAATCACTGAACGCCGCCCCCTTGTCCTTGCCGGCGGCTTGTGCTATTTATCCATTCATGAGCGATCTCCGTTATTACATCAGCGGCCACGGCCTTGGCCATGCCAGCCGCTCCTGCCAGATCATCAACACCCTGCGTCGCCGCCATCCAGATCTCGCCATTGAGGTCGTGTCCAGCGCCCCCAGCTGGTTTTTCCAGGGATTCCTCGACCCCTCGGTGCCGGTTCGTCCCCTGGCGCTCGATTTCGGCGTGCTGCAACAGGACAGCCTGATCATGCGCGAGAGGGAAACCCTGATCGCCTACCGAAACTTTTTTCCTGAACGGCAGCGGCTGGTGACCGCTGAAGCCGAGTCGCTGCAGGCGTCAGGCATCCGTCTGGTGGCCGCCGACATCCCCGCCGCCGCCTTCGCCGCAGCCCGCCGGGCGGAAGTCCGCTCGGTAGGGATTTCCAATTTCACCTGGGACTGGATTTATCAGGGCCTGGCCGAAAGCCACCCGGGCTACGACGACGTGCTCGAATCGCTGGCCGAGGACTACCGTCAGGCCGACCTGCTGCTGCGGCTCCCCTTCCATGGCGCCGGATCGGTGATCCGGCGCGTTGAAAACCAGCCACTGGTGGCCCGCACCAGCACCCTGAGCAAAGAAGCAATCCGCCGCCAGCTGAACCTGACCACCGAAACCCGGGTCGGGCTGATCTCCTTTGGCGGTTTCGGCCTCGGTGATTTCGATCCGGCCCGTCTGAGCCGTCTGAAGAACTGGGTCTTTCTCACCGAAAACAGGCAACCCGGAGCCCCGGCAAACATGCTGCCTATCCCAACCGGCCACTTCGCCTACCCGGACCTGGTCAAGGCCGCTGACGTGGTCATCACCAAGCCTGGCTACGGCATCGTCTCCGAATGTCTTGCTAACGGTACCGCCTGTCTCTACACCGGGCGCGGCGATTTTCGCGAGCAGGCCCTGCTGGTCGCGGGGCTGCACCGCTATGGCCGGGCCCGGGAA
>JAQYWA010000112.1 GCA_030145265.1 Desulfuromonas sp.
ACGGCTCGATAGTTTCGCCTTTAGCCAAGGTCGCCGTGTGCGGCCTTGGCTATTCTACTTTCGTTACCTAAAGGAGAAACCATGGCTTATTCGATCGCGAATAACCAGCTTCTGAGGAAACATTTCGCTGAAGTTCAGCGGATTATCGACATTCCCAACCTGATCGATATTCAGAAAAATTCCTACAAGCGTTTTCTTCAGGCGGAGTTGCCTCCTTCGGCGCGGCAGAACATCGGCCTTGAAGCCGTATTTCGCTCCGTGTTTCCGATCCGTGATTTCAGCGAAACCTGTTCCCTCGAGTACGTTTCGTATTCGCTGGGCGTGCCCAAGTACGACGTCGATGAGTGTCATCAGCGGGGCATGACGTTCGCGTCTCCGGTCAAGGTACGGGTCCGCCTGGTTTCCTGGGACGTGGACAAGGAATCCGGTGTTCAGTCCATTCGGGACATCAAAGAGCAGGAAGTTTACTTCGGTGAAATCCCGCTCATGACCGAAAACGGCACCTTCATTATAAACGGGACAGAACGGGTCATCGTCAGCCAGTTGCATCGCTCCCCCGGCGTCTTTTACGACCACGACAAGGGCAAGACTCACTCCAGCGGCAAGATTCTCTACAGTGCCCGGGTGATCCCTTACCGTGGATCCTGGCTCGACTTCGACTTTGATCATAAAGACATCCTTTATGTCCGTATCGACCGCCGCCGCAAGCTGCCGGCTACGGTACTGCTCAAGGCCCTCGGCTACAGTGCGGAGGATCTTCTCAACTACTACTATGATGTTGAGGACATCGTCATCGATGGTGAGGGGTATAAGAAACGGGCTAATCCGACCTTGCTTCAGGGCCAACGGTCGAGCTTCGATGTGGTGGACGCCGACGGCGAGATAATCGTCAAGGCCAACCGCAAGTTTACCAAAGCTGCGGTCAGGAAAATCGCTGAAAAGCAGATCGAGTTCATCAAGATCACAGAGGAAGAAGTGCTCGGCAAGATCACTTCGACCGATATCGTCGACACCGCCACCGGCGAAGTCGTCATCGAGTGCAACGAGGAGGTTACCGCCGAGCGGATCGAGGATCTGCGCTCCCGTGGCATCAATGAATTCAAGGTACTGTTCATCGACAACCTGTACGTTGGACCGTATCTGCGCGAGACGCTGCTGCAGGACAAGATCACGACGCCGGATGAGGCCATGATCGAGATCTACCGCCGTCTGCGCCCCGGAGACCCGCCGACCATCCGTAGCGCCAAAGCTCTGTTCGATAGCCTCTTTTTCAATGCCGAGCGCTACGACCTGTCGGCCGTCGGCCGGCTCAAGCTGAACTACAAGCTCGGCCTGAAAATCGAGCTCGATCACACCACCCTGACCACCGAGGATATTCTCGAGGTGGTGCGCTACCTGATCGATCTGCGCAACGGCAAGGGGGCTGTCGACGATATCGACCATCTCGGCAACCGCCGGGTACGCGCTGTCGGTGAACTGCTCGAGAACCAGTACCGGGTCGGCCTGGTGCGCATGGAGCGTGCCATCAAGGAGCGCATGAGCCTGCAGGAAGTCGACAGCCTCATGCCCCATGACCTGATCAACTCGAAGCCGGTTTCTGCGGTGGTTAAAGAGTTCTTCGGTTCGTCGCAGCTGTCCCAGTTCATGGATCAGACCAACCCGCTTTCCGAGATCACTCACAAACGCCGCCTTTCGGCCCTTGGACCCGGTGGTCTGACCCGCGAGCGGGCCGGTTTCGAGGTCCGGGACGTGCATCCGACCCACTATGGCCGGGTCTGCCCGATCGAGACCCCGGAAGGTCCGAACATCGGTCTGATTGCCTCGCTTTCGACCTACGCCCGGATCAACGAACACGGTTTCGTCGAAACCCCGTACCGGCTGGTCAAGGAAGGGAATGTCACCAAGGAGATCAACTACTTCTCCGCTCTCGAGGAAGAAGGTCACGCGATCGCCCAGGCCAATGCTCCGCTCAATCCTGACGGCACTTTCGTCAACGAGCTGGTCAATGCCCGCAAGAGTGGCGAGTTCATGCTGATGAACCGTGAAGACATCGAGCTGATGGACGTTTCGCCCAAGCAGCTGGTGTCGGTCGCTGCGGCTCTGATTCCTTTCCTCGAGAATGACGACGCCAACCGCGCTTTGATGGGTTCAAACATGCAGCGCCAGGCCGTGCCTTTGCTGCGGGCCGACGCACCGCTGGTCGGCACCGGCATGGAGCGGATCGTTGCCCATGACTCCGGCGCTGCCGTGGTCGCCCGGCACAACGGCATCGTCGAAAGCGTCGACGCTGCTCGTATCGTTGTTAAGATTGACGAGGGCGAGGTTGATGAGACCGGCACCGGTGTCGATATCTACACCCTGACAAAATTCGCCCGTTCCAACCAGAATACCTGTCTCAACCAGAAACCGATCGTCAAAATTGGCGACAAGGTCAATCGGGGTGAGATGATTGCCGACGGACCGTCGACCCAGTGGGGCGAACTGGCCCTCGGTCAGAACGTGCTGGTCGCTTTCATGCCTTGGGAAGGGTACAACTTCGAGGACTCGATCCTGATTTCCGAGAAGCTGGTCAAGGAGGACCGCTACACCTCGATTCATATCGAGGAATTTGAGTGCGTTGCTCGCGACACCAAGCTGGGCAAAGAAGAAATTACCGACGATATTCCCAACCTCGGTGAGGACGCCTTGGCCGATCTCGACGAGAGCGGAATTATCCGCATCGGGGCCGAGGTCAAGCCGGGCGATATTATGGTCGGTAAGATCACCCCGAAAGGGGAGACCCAGCTTTCTCCCGAAGAGAAACTGTTGCGGGCCATTTTTGGCGAAAAAGCCGGTGATGTTCGTGACACCTCAATGCGTGTTCCGCCTGGGGTCGAAGGGGTGGTCATTGGTGCCCGGGTCTTTTCCCGTAAGGGGTCTGACAAGGATAGCCGTACCGAGCATATTGAAAAGACCGAGATCGACAAGCTGCTCAAGGATCAGAATGACGAAATTGCCATCATTCGCGAATCGGCCAAAGGCAAACTGAAAAACCTGCTGGTCGGCCAGACCTCGGCGGTTGCCGTCGCCGATGATGCCGGTCAGACCCTGCTTGCCAAGGGGAAGAAAATCACTGCCGAGCTGCTCCTCAAGGTGCCGTTCCGCCAGTGGCAGGAAATCTCCCTGGCTGGTGAAGGGGACGCCGAGGAAAAGGTCGCCAATCTGTTCGCCCGCCTGACCGACCGCGAGGATCTGATCAGGGGAGTCTTTACCGACAAGATAGAAAAGCTCAAGCGCGGCGATGATCTGCCCCCGGGTGTCATCAAGATGGTCAAGGTCTACGTGGCCATCAAGCGTAAGTTGCAGGTCGGTGACAAAATGGCTGGCCGCCATGGTAACAAGGGTGTTCTTTCGCGGATTCTTCCTGTCGAGGACATGCCCTACATGGCTGACGGCACTCCGGTTGAGATTGTTCTCAATCCGCTGGGCGTTCCTTCCCGTATGAACGTCGGGCAGATCCTCGAGACCCATCTTGGCTTGGCCGCTCGCGGCCTCGGTATGCAGATCCAGGAAGTCATGGATAAGAACTTCAGCACCGACGCCATGAAAGCCAAGGTTAAGGATGTCTATGCCAATCCCGAACTGGACGCCTTCATTGATGGTTTGTCCGATGATGAAACGCTGGCGTTGTCCCGTCGCCTGTCTCATGGCGTGCCGATGGCTTCCCCCGTTTTTGAGGGGGTCAACGAAGAGCAGATGAAGAACGAGATGGCTCGCGCAGGATTCTCGACCAGCGGCCAGATGACCCTGTACAACGGCAAAACCGGCGATGCCTTTAAAGAGCAGGTTACGGTCGGCATCATGTACATACTCAAACTGCACCATCTGGTCGACGACAAGATCCATGCTCGCAGCATCGGTCCTTACAGCCTGGTCACTCAGCAGCCTCTCGGCGGCAAGGCCCAGTTCGGCGGCCAGCGTCTCGGTGAGATGGAAGTCTGGGCTCTCGAGGCCTACGGCGCGGCCCACGCGCTGCAGGAGTTCCTTACCGTCAAGTCGGATGATGTGGCCGGACGGACTCGCATGTACGAAGCCATCGTCAAGGGCAAGCAAACCTTGGAGGCTGGTCTCCCCGAGTCGTTCAACGTACTGGTCAAGGAACTACAGTCCCTCTGTCTTGACGTTGAGCTTCTTGAGGAAGAGGATTAGCAGCAGCATCAGTCGCCAACCGCTTGCCGGCGGTTGGCGGCTAACAGCCTAAACAACCACCATCCCACAAGGAGGATGCGTTTTGGAAGATATCTTCAGTCTATTTGATCGGCCGAAGGATCCCCTTAGCTTCAATGCGATCCGGCTCTCACTGGCGTCGCCGGAGAAAATCCGCGAACGTTCGTTCGGTGAGGTCAAGAAGCCGGAAACGATCAATTACCGGACGTTTAAGCCGGAACGGGATGGTCTGTTCTGCGCCAAGATTTTCGGTCCGACCAAGGACTACGAGTGCAACTGCGGCAAGTACAAGCGCATGAAGCACCGTGGTATCGTCTGCGAGAAGTGCGGCGTCGAGGTCATTCCCAGCAAGGTTCGCCGCGAGCGCCTCGGTCATATCGACCTGGCTTGCCCGGTGGCTCATATCTGGTTTCTCAAGTCGTTGCCGTCGCGGATTTCTACCCTGCTTGACCTGACCCTGAAAGATGTTGAGCGGATCCTCTACTTCGAGGCGTACATCGTCCTCGACAATGGGGATACGCCCATGGAACTGGGTCAGATCCTCAGCGAAGACAAGTATCGCGAAATGATGGACGAATTCGCCGGCCAGTTCACGGCCAGCATGGGTGCCGAAGCGATTCGTGATCTCCTTGAGGAAATGGACCTGGTCGGGCTCTCGGAACAGCTGCGTAACGAGATGAGGGATGCCACCAGCGAAGCCAAGCGTAAGAAGACGTCGAAGCGGCTCAAAGTCCTCGAGGCGTTCAAGCAGAGCGGCAATCGTCCGGAGTGGATGATCCTTGAAACCATCCCGGTACTGCCTCCCGAACTGCGTCCGCTGGTTCCTCTCGACGGCGGCCGGTTTGCCACCTCCGACCTCAACGACCTCTATCGCCGGGTCATCAACCGCAACAACCGTCTCAAGCGGCTGATGGAACTGCGTGCTCCCGAGGTCATCATCCGCAACGAAAAGCGGATGCTGCAGGAGTCGGTGGATGCCCTGTTCGACAACGGTCGGCGCGGCCGGGCCATCACCGGCCCCAACAAGCGTCCGCTTAAGTCGCTCTCCGACATGCTCAAAGGCAAGGGCGGGCGTTTCCGCCAGAACCTGCTCGGCAAGCGCGTCGACTACTCCGGCCGTTCCGTTATCGTTGTCGGTCCCGAGCTCAAGCTGCACCAGTGCGGTCTGCCGAAGAAGATGGCTCTCGAGCTGTTCAAGCCGTTCATCTACAACAAGCTTGAAGAGCGCGGTTTCTGCACTACCATAAAAAGTGCTAAAAAGATGGTGGAGAAGGAGAAGCCTGAAGTCTGGGACGTTCTCGAAGAAGTCATCAAGGAACATCCGGTCATGCTCAACCGTGCCCCGACCCTGCACCGACTTGGTATTCAGGCGTTTGAGCCGGTTCTGATCGAAGGCAAGGCGATCCAGCTCCATCCGCTGGTCTGTACTGCCTTCAACGCTGACTTCGACGGCGACCAGATGGCTGTGCATCTGCCGCTTTCCATCGAAAGCCAGATTGAGGCCCGTGTGTTGATGATGTCGACCAACAACATCCTTTCTCCGGCCAACGGTAAGCCGATTATTGTGCCGTCGCAGGACATGGTTCTCGGTCTTTACTACATGACTCGCGACCGCGTCTTCGTCAAGGGCGAAGGCAGTATCTTCTCCTCGCCTGAAGAGCTGCGCATTGCCTATGATGCTGAAGAGGTCGATCTGCAGGCTAAGGTTAAGGTGCGGATGGTGGTCGAGCTTGGCGGTTCGCCGGTTCTGGTAGAGACCACTACCGGCCGTGTGCTTCTGCGGGAAATCGTGCCCGAAATTCTCCCGTTCAGTTCCATTAACCGGGTTATGGGTAAAAAACAGGTCGCTGAACTCATCGACGAAGCTTTCCGTCTTGCCGGCAACAAGGAAACGGTCATTCTGGCTGACCGCCTCAAGGAGACCGGTTATCGCTTCTCAACTATCTCCGGTATTTCCATCTGTCTCGATGATATGGTCATCCCTGAGGCCAAGCAGGAGTATATCGATGCTGCCGTTGATGAAGTGCGTGAGATCCAGCAGCAGTACACCGAAGGTTTGATCACCGACGGCGAACGTTACAATAAAGTCATCGATATCTGGGCCAAGTGTACCGAGGATATTGCTCAGACCATGCTCGGCAACCTTTCGGTGGATATTGTTCAGCCGCCGGAAGGAAGCACGGATATGACCCCGATCAAGGTGCCGTCCTTCAACGCCATTCACATGATGGCCGACTCCGGTGCCCGAGGTAGTGCTCAGCAGATTCGTCAGCTGGCGGGGATGCGTGGTCTGATGGCCAAGCCTTCAGGCGAGATCATTGAGACTCCGATCACAGCCAACTTCCGTGAAGGTCTGACTGTACTCCAGTACTTCATCTCGACTCATGGTGCCCGTAAAGGTCTGGCCGACACCGCGCTGAAAACCGCTAACTCCGGTTACTTGACCCGTCGTCTGGTCGACGTGGCCCAGGATGCCATCATCACCGAGCAGGATTGCGGTACCTTCGACGGTATCCTGGTTTCTTCCCTTACTGAGGGGGGCGAGGTGATCGAGCAGCTCGGCGATCGAATCCTCGGTCGTACCACTCTTGAAGATGTGCTCGATCCGGTGACTGGTGCAATTTTGGTCGAAGCTAACCAGGCAATTGACGAAGCTCTGGTCGAGAAGATCGAAGCTGCCGGCATCGAACGTCTGAGGATCCGTTCGGT
>JAQYWA010000553.1 GCA_030145265.1 Desulfuromonas sp.
TTCCCGGGCCCGGCCATAGCGGTGCAGCCCCGCGACCAGCAGGGCCTGCTCGCGAAAATCGCCGCGCCCGGTGTAGAGACAGGCGGTACCGTTAGCAAGACATTCGGAGACGATGCCGTAGCCAGGCTTGGTGATGACCACGTCGGCGGCCTTGACCAGGTCCGGGTAGGCGAAGCGGCCGGTTGGGATAGGCAGCATGTTTGCCGGGGCTCCGGGTTGCCTGTTTTCGGTAAGAAAGACCCAGCCCTCAAGGCGGCCCAGGGGGGCTGGGTCGAAATCGTTGAGGCCGAAGCCGCCAAAGGAGATCAGCCCGACCCGGGTTTCGGCGGCCACGTTCAGCTGGCCGCGGATTGCTTCCATCGTCAGGGTGCTGGTGCGGGCCACCAGTGGCTGGTCTTCGACGCTGCGGATCACCGATCCGGCGCCATGGAAGGGGAGCCGCAGCAGCAGGTCGGCCTGACGGTAGTCGTCGGCAAGCGATCCGAGGACGTCGTCATAGCCGGGGTGGCTTTCGGCCAGGCCCTGGTAAATCCAGTCCCAGGTGAAATTTGAAATCCCCACCGAGCAGACTTCCGCCTGGTGGGCGGCGGCGAAGGCGGCGGCGGGGATGTCGGCGGCCACCAGGCGGATACCTGAGGCTCGCAGCGACTCGGCTTCAGCGGCCACCAGCCGCTGTCGTTCAGGAAGAAAGTTTCGGTAGGCGATCAGGGTTTCCCTCTCGCGCATGATCAGGCTGTCCTGTTGCAGTACGCCGAAATCGAGCGCCAGGGGTCGAACCGGCACCGAGGGGTCGAGGAATCCCTGAAAAAACCAGCTGGGGGCGCTGGACACGACCTCAATGGCGAGATCAGGATGGCGGCGACGCAGGGTGTTGATGGTCTGGCAGGAGCGACTGGCATGGCCAAGGCCGTGGCCGCTGATATAATAACGGAGATCGCTCATGGATGGATAAATAGCACAAGCAGCCGGTAAGGACAAGGGGGGCGGTCAGTGATGGCGCATCGCTCGGCCGATGACGGCGACCATGACTTCTCCGGCGCCGCTGGACAGGAGTGTCTGAGCGCATTCCCGAACCGTGGCGCCGGTGGTCATGACATCGTCGATGAGCAGAACTGTTTCCTCGTGCAATGGGGCGGTCAGGGCGAAGGCGCCGCGTAGGTTCTGTTGACGGACGGCCACGCTCAACCCTTGTTGCGGAGGCGTGGGCCGGTTGCGTACCAGCAACCGGGGGGCGACCGGGACCTGCCAGCGTTTCCCCAGCTGGCGGGCCAGCAGCAGCGACTGGTTGTAGCCGCGCTGTCGCAGGCGGCTGAGGTGAAGAGGGACGGGGACGATCAGGTCGGGACGAAATGGGTTCTCGGCCTGTTCCAATCGCTCGCCGAGGAGGC
>JAQYWA010000113.1 GCA_030145265.1 Desulfuromonas sp.
TTCGGCGGGGCAGATTGCCGACCTTGAAGCGACCATCGCCCGCACGGACTGCGATCTGGTTCTGCTGGCCACCCCCATCGACCTGACGCGGCTGATCCGCATCGATAAGCCGAGCCTCAGGGTCCGTTACCGCTACGAAGATCACGGTAAACCGACATTGGCCGAGGTTTTGAAAAGACGCCTGGCTTCGGTGATAGGGGGGGCCGGATGAACAAGGGGAGCGCGCGGGAGCTTCTGGTCATCGCCCTGGGGGGAAACGCCCTGATCCGCAAAGGGCAGGCTGGAACCATCGAAGAGCAGTTCGCCAACCTCCGGCTGCCGATGCAGCAGGTCGCCCGGCTGTCGCGGGACTACCGCATTGTTATCACCCACGGCAACGGCCCTCAGGTCGGCAACCTGTTGCTTCAGCAGGAGAGCTGCAGCGAGGTTCCCAGGCTGCCCCTGGAGATTCTGGTGGCCCAGACCCAGGGCCAGCTCGGCTACATGATCGAGTCGACCCTGGACAGCGAGTTCATGAAATCGGGGGAGGGGGCGGGCAAGGATCTGGTCAGCCTGATTAGCTACGTGGTGGTGGCCGAGAGCGACCCGGCCTTTCAGAATCCTTCCAAGCCGGTGGGGCCGACCTATCCCGAGGAGGCTGTGGCTGCCCTGCCCTGGCCGGTGGTCAAGACCGCCAACGGCTACCGTCGGGTCGTGGCCTCGCCCAAGCCCGTGACCATTGTCGAAAAACGGGAGATCCGCAAACTGGTGGAGATGGATTTTATCGTCATCTGCTGCGGCGGCGGGGGCATCCCGGTGACCCGGGACGGGCGGTCTTTTCATGGTGTGGACGCGGTCATCGACAAGGATCTGGCCAGCGCCCGGCTGGGGACCGAGGTGGGGGCGGATGTGCTGGTCATCGCCACCGACGTCGAGGGGGCGGCCCTCGATTTCGGCCGGCCCGCGCAGCGCTTTCTGCGGCGCATCAGCCCCGCCCAGGCCGAAGGGTGGCTGCGCCAGGGGCAGTTTCCTGCCGGGTCCATGGGGCCCAAGGTGGAAGCGACGGTGCAGTTCGTTCGCGAGGGGGGCAAGAGGGCCGTGATCACCTCCCTCGAAGCCATCTGTGAGGCGGTGGCGGGAACGGCTGGAACCGAGATCAGCCAAAGCGCCGGTTGAGCCCCCCTCTACCGTGACCATGCGATTTTTGGTGGGAGTTCCGGGGACATCCCTGAGGATGTATAGTCAAGAGGCGGATAGCTAAAGGGTCACCCGCAACTTGCGACTATGCAGAGCAAGGGGATATGCTGAAACATGGCGTTGCCCATTATCGAAAGGGGAGTTGAAGATGCCGCCGAAGAAGCAGTTCTACCAGTTCAAAGTCACCCTGAAGGAAACCAAGCCTCCGATCTGGAGGAGAATCCAGGTGCCGAGCACCTACACCTTCTGGGATCTGCACGTCGCCATCCAGGACGCCATGGGCTGGCTGGATTGTCACTTGCACGAATTCCGGATTCGGGACCTGAGCGGCGAAATGCTGAGCTTCGGCATTCCCAACGAGGAGTACGAGAGCGACATGCGCCCGGGCTGGAAATTCAGAATTTCAAAATTCATCAGTCTCGCGAAGCCGACCTTCGAGTACGTCTACGACTTCGGCGATGACTGGCGCCACAAGGTCGAGTTGGTGGATGTTTTGCCTGCCGAGCCGGGCGCAGCCCACCCCCGCTGCATCAAAGGCAAGAGGGCTTGCCCGCCGGAGGACTGCGGAGGTCCGTGGGGGTATCGGGAGCTTCTGGAGGTTCTGTCCGACCCGGAACAGGAGGAACACGCGGGCACCAGGAGTTGGGTGGAGTCGATCAAGGGAGGGCCTTTCAACCCCGAGGAGTTCGACCCGGAAGCCGTCGAGTTCAGCGATCCCAAGGAGCGGTTTGAACTGGCGTTCTCGGAAGAGTGAAAATCTGTGCAAGTAAACATCTCCGGGGTCAGGCTGAGTTGCCAGGTTCCTGATGTCAGTGGAGATATCCTTGTGGGATTTATTCGGCAAGTGGTTTTGCCCGGATCGGTCGTCTTGACCGATGGTTGGAAGGGCTATGAAAGTCTTGCTCGTCCAAAGAAAGTCACCAAAGAAAGGACGTTGGCTGCGCCGCATGGGGTGCGCGAGGGGCCGCTGGCTCCTGTCGCTGTCGCTGCAGCTGACATGCGGCGCGTCTTCGTCGGACCCATTTGGAAAAGCGGTGCGGGCGCCAACAGAGTGCGAGGCTGTTGCAGACACCGTCTCGGCCAGTTTTTAAAACCGAAACCGACCAGCCCTTTTATGGGGCGTAGCGAATTACTGGGGCGTAGTGGATAACCAGATTAGATTATTACCTCGATGAATTTACATTTCGTTTCAACCGTCGTACTTCGAAAGCTCGAGGACTGCTTTTTTACCGTCTGCTTCAAAATGCTGTGCAGGTAGGACCGTCCCCTTCGCCCCCCCAGACGCATAAGCCTCCCGGCCGTGAATGTGAAAAGTTATTCCGCAGCTTGGTGCTAGTCGATAACCCGCACCCAGCTTGCCTGTGGGCCTGCATCTCCCTCCTCTTCCGAATAGTGCACCGCCATGCCCTCCTCGATCTTGTCGAAATCCACATTCATGACGCTGTTTCGATGAAAGTAGATGTCGGCACCATCCGCCCCGAGAATCCTGCCGTAATCTTCCGCCGGAAACAGGACCGATATTTTCCCTTGCGACGCGGTTTCATGGGTTTTTACCTGCCCTTTCTGGCGACCGACGACATTGCGCAGTTGGCGCTGGACCGCGTCAAAGGCATCCCGCATCACCACATGCATATCCTGGTGGGCCTGGTGCAGATCTGGTTCACGATTAACCACGATGTTTTCTCCGGGCAGGGTGACATCGATGCTGGCATGATAGAGATGCCCCTTGTGTTTGTGTTGGTGGGGTGCCTCCAGCACGACCCGGCAGCTGATAAGGGTTGTGCAGATTTCGTCCAGCCTGGCCGCTCTCTCCCGGATATAGGATTCCAGAGTTTCCGAAACCTCCACGTTGCGAAAAGTGATTTGCAAAGGTATCTGCATATGCGTTCTCCTTTTCTAGACACTGCCTGAGTTGATTTTTAATCACGCCGCCAGGTAACGCGGATGCTTTGCTCCCCGTCGCCGTAACTCAAGTCAAGTTCGCCCTGGCAGGCGTGTTTCAGCGCTTCGCCGATTGGATGCCGGTGGTCGTCACCAGGAAATGCTCCTCCTCGGCGGCAAAGGTCATAATCCGCTCCAGGGGATGTTCCCCTTTTTCCTGCTTTTCCGTATTACGGATGAGATTGTGCATCTCTTCCCGGCGTTCTTTAAAAAAGTTGCCGTGGATCTCAATGTGGGCGGCGGGAAAGTCGTCTTCAACCCGCTGACAGGCCGGACAGATCGTGGTGTAGGCCCCGAGCGGGGCTGCCTCCCATGTCCAGCGGCCAGCTTGGAACATGGCCCTGCACTTGATGCACACTGTCGGCTCGGGCAGTTTTTCCCTCTGCTGGTAGGCATCATGGCGTTTTTCTTGAATCAAGCGGTCGTAGCGTCCATATTGTCCTTTATCTATATCACGTCTCCCTGAAAATTTATGGTCAACTGTAAAAAACCCCGCCCAAAGGACGGGGGACTGGGTCGGGGTCGGGCCAAGTCAACTGTCTGAAAAACACAAGAAAGGATCTGGTTTTAGGCCCCCAATAGCCCTTGTAGGACGATTTTCGTGGGCAAAATAGGTCTTATAAAGAGATCCCTGATTTGCTCAAGCCCCCCAGCGTTCTGACTTGGCTGTGTATCGGTCGGGTTGGCGTTTACCCCCAGCGCATACTGAGGGCTACCATGATCTGCTGGCGGACAAAACCCTCGGTGTGCGGGTCCTCCGCCAGTGCGCTGATCCGCTGCATGGTCTCTTCTTCGCACCCCACCTTTACGGAGGCTTCACGCGCGAAACGGACGGCATCATACACATCCGCGCCCGTGATCTCGTAAAACTCCCCGGCGGCGAGCCAGTGCAGCGAGGCGAGGGCTGCTTCCAGGGCGAAGGCGGGTTCCTTTTCCATGAAATCCCTCGCGGCACGGTTCAGGGTGGCGATGTTCACGGGAGACCGGCGGGCCAGGTCTGCGGCGACGTCGAAGAGGGACAGGCTCTTGGCGGTGGCGAACCACTTGCCCTCTTCACCCGGGGTGCTGGCGATCAGGTCACGCAGGATCTGCTCGGGGGCCATTTGCGGGTACTTTTTCGCCAAGGCCCGAAAGCGCGCCAGGTTGGTGGAGGCGGTGGTGGCGGCAAGGGCGAAGCGACTATAGGCCTCTTCGTGCCGGCCGGCATCGATAAGGATCGTCTCGCAGGCAGCGGCGATGCGGGTATATCCGTCGTTCAGGCCGTGGGAGGCCTCGGCGTAGCGGATTGCCTCCTCCGGGTTGCCGGCCGCGGCGATGGCCCAGACGCCGTATTTTCGATAGGACCATGACAGGTAAGGGGCTTGGTCGATCAGCTTCAGCAATTCCTCATACCGTTGCGCCTGCAGCAGGCAGGAGAGGCAGGCGGGGGTGCCGCGGAAATAGCCTCCCTTCTTCCAGGACAATTCAAGGGTGGATTTAAGTTCGTCCGCCCAGCGCGAGGCCACGGCTGGATCTGCGCACAACTCCCCCCAGCGCTCGCTGAGCTCATAAAGGTAGTCCACGCCATCCTCTTCTATCGCCTCCCAGAGGCGATCGAGCCATTTGCTGCGCACTTTCTCTTCGGCGGGGGCGTCGATGATAAATTGCAACAGCTCATGGACGGCGTTGTTGGTGGCGTTTCCCAGGGAGCCCGAAGAGCTGTCGATATGCTGGAGAGCGGGCCACAGGCGCTCCAGCAGCAGGATGGCCCCCTCGGCACAAAGGAGGGGATCTTTCGCCTTGCGGATCTCCTTGACCGCCTCCTTGATTCGCTGGATCGCAAGTTCCGATCCTTTCCAGCCGAAGGCGTTGGTGCGAAAGCGGCTTCGGAATGCCCATTTAAATTGCTGACTCATGCGTTGAGGTATCCCTGTGCTAGTGTTGGGAGGCTCTGATGGCTAGGCAGCCTGGATTATCGGTTGGACCAAGACGCCATCTCAAGACTTTTTGCGAAACCATCAAATTTGATGGTTTCGCAAAAAGTCAGCGCCAATTGGTCTGATGGGAAAGAGACCGTCATCTTTCGCTTAGGAGCAACGATCTCACTCCTGCGAATGGTTTGATCTACCTGCAAATCCATAGTTTTCGGTTCCCCCCGACTTTTTGCGAGTGCATCAAATTTAACCAAAAATTTCACGAATGACCACGGATATCCGCGGAAATTCTGCCATTCGAATTCCCCGCCCCATTATTATCTCGATGCTGCTGAGGGTCTTTTCCCTGGCCGGAAGTGAAATCCCGCTGGCGCAGGTCTGCACAGGCGTCTACTTCTTCCCACCTGGTTCCTCCACAATGCGTGACGAAAGCCAGATTTCTGTTAATAATTTAATACAGCCTCATCTCGTTGCCGTTGAGTTCTCCATCCTCCCACACATGCTGAGTTGAGAAGCCCGTCTTCTCTTGATTGACGCACCGGGCCCTGCAAGGAAATAGAAAGGAAGGAGCGCCGTGATTGCCACTGTTACTGTTAACCCCGCCTTTGACCGGATTTGCTACGTGGATGCGTTTTCCGTTAACCAGCTCCACCGCATTGAAAACAGGGGGCAAAGCAAGACCCTCATCGGCGGGAAAGGCGTCAACGTTTCGGTCATGCTCAAAATTTTGGGCATCTCGAGCATTGCGATGGGTTTTTCAGGGGGTGTTCTGGGAGCGAAATTTGAGCTGGAGCTTAGACTAGCGGGGATAACCACCAATTTTGTGCGGACCGAGCAGGATACCCGTACCAATCTCTTCATTATCGATGAAACGAACGATCAATTGACGGTCATCGATGTGAACGGCAACCCCGTATCGGAAGCGGACATGACTATTTTTCTGGATCGATACGCCAAAATCCTCCATCAGGTCGACAAGGTGGTGCTGGCGGGCTCCCTGCTGCCCGGGATGAAGCCCGGCTTCTATGGCCAGCTCCTTCGCCTGGCCAATCAACGGGGGATCAAAACCGTGATCCACGCGGAACCCAAATATTTACAGGAGGCGCTGGAAGAGGGGGCCTACCTGGTGTTCCCCGATATGCGCGGCACAGGGGAATTCAACGGGCAGCCCTTGCGCTCGGTGGAGGATTGCCTGGCAGCGGGGAAGAGACTTCTGGCCAAAAAGGAAAAAAACCAGATTATCCTGTTTTCTCATTTAATCGAGCAGGTGGTGGCGGTCACCAGGGAAAAGGCCTATGTGTTCGGCATGAAAACCCCACACAAGGCCAATTTGCTCGGTTTTGGCGATGCCCTCGTGGCTGGCACCCTCTGTGGCCTGGAGAGCGGTAAAAGCCTTAAAGATGCTCTCTGCCAGGGGTGTGCCGCCGGGTATACCGTCATGGAAAAAAGGGAAAAATTCAATTTTTCTGCCGAGGCCGTGACGAAAAAGATGTCCGATATTGAAACCCGGGAGATGGACTTATGAATGTGGGGGACGTTTTCTGCCAGGATTTATCGTCCGTATCCGGACATATGACGATTAAAACCGTCATCCGCCTGATGCTTCTGACCCGCAGTCCTGCCCTGCCCATCGTCGACCAGGACAATCAGTATGTGGGGTGTATCGAGATTTCGGATATCATCGATGCCTGTATCCCCTCCTACATGAAAAGCTTCACTCGAACCGGATTTCTGCCGGATATCGACACCTTTTACCAGAATCTGTCCAAGCTCCAGGACAAGCAGGTCGTCGAATACATGCCCAAGGATTATCCGCGCCTGCGGCCGGAAGACAACATCCATTTCGCCGCCGACCTGCTGGAAAAA
>JAQYWA010000114.1 GCA_030145265.1 Desulfuromonas sp.
CGCGCCTCGGTCGAAAGATCAAGGACAAGCGGCTGAAACGCCTGCTCAACGCGTTTCTGAAGGCTGGCGTGCAATGTGGGGACAAGATCGAGCCGACATTAAAAGGCACCCCGCAGGGCGGCCCGCTCTCTCCGCTGCTGTCCAACATTCTGCTGGATGATCTTGACAAGGAACTGGAGCGGCGGGGGCACAGCTTCTGCCGTTATGCGGATGACTGTAACATCTACGTCTTCAGTCGCCGTGCCGGAGAACGGGTCCTGCAATCCGTTACAGAGTTTGTCGAAAACAAACTGAAACTGAAGGTCAACCGGGACAAAAGCGCGGTGGACCGCCCATGGAAGCGAACCTTCCTCGGATTCAGTTTCACCAACCAACGTCGATCGCGTATCCGAGTACCGAAAGAGACCCTGAGGCAGTTTCGTCTGAACCTCAAGGATCTTTTCCGGCGGGGGCGCGGGAGAAACCTGCTCCGATTCACGCGAGAAGATCTGAACCCGGTACTTCGAGGCTGGTTGAACTACTTCAGGCTGGCCGAGACGAAGGGTTACGCAGAGGAATTGGACGGGTGGCTGCGCAGAAGGCTGCGGTGTGTTTTATGGCGCCAGTGGAAGCGGGGCCGAACGCGTTACAAACAACTGCGCAAGCGGGGGATGGATGAAGGGCGAGCCAGAGCTAGTGCCTTCAATGGCAGGGGCGCATGGTGGAACAGTGGGGCATCCCACATGAACCACGCTTTTCGCAAAAGCTATGTCGATAACCTCGGATTGTTCAGCCTGCTCGATAGATTGCTGAGTTCGCGATTGATAACAACTTAAGGAACCGCCGTGGTACGTGAACCGTATGCCCGGTGGTGTGAGAGCCGAGGGAGGGCAACCTCCCTCAGCTACTCGATGCCTGAACTTGCAGTTAATGCAAGGGTATGACCCTTGACGGTTTGCGAAAAAACGTGGTAAGTTACTCCACTTTTAGATTCGGAGAGCCGATGTATTTTCCCACCCTAGATCAATTTGTCGACCTTGCCGAACAGGGTAATCTGATTCCCGTTTATCGCGAGATTCTTGCCGACATGGAAACTCCTGTTTCCGCGTTCAAGAAAATAGATGACGGTACGACTTCTTTTCTGTTGGAAAGTATCGAGGGGGGGGAAAAGTGGGCGCGCTATTCTTTTTTGGGCAGCGGCCCAGGACGTGTTTTCCGCAGCCGCGGTCTGAATTATGAGATTCTCGAAAACGGGCGTGTCATCAGTGGCGGAGCCTGTCGGGATCCCCTGGCTGAACTGAAGGCCTTCATGGCTCCTTACCGGCCGGTGCAGATCGATGCTCTGCCCCGCTTCTTTGGCGGGGCGGTCGGTTATCTCGGTTACGACATGGTCCGTTTTGTCGAGGAACTGCCTGATGGCAACCCGTCTGAAATCGGTGCTTATGATTCTTGCTTTCTGCTGACCGAGCAGCTGCTGATCTTCGACAACATGCGACAGAAGATCAAAGTGGTGTGCAACGTTCACCTGCCGCCGGGAACAGACCCCGCTGTGGCGTATCGTCGGGGAACAGAGCAGATCGAGGCGCTGATCGAGCAGTTGCGCAATCCTCTGCCGCGAGCAAATGCTGCACCGGTGGTTGAAGATGTGGAAATGCAGGCCAATTTTACCCGTGACGGTTTCATCGCCGCGGTAGAAAAGTGCAAGGAATACGTGCGGGCTGGTGATGTCATCCAAGTCGTGCTGTCACAGCGCTTTTCCGGGGACCTTGGCACCACTGACCCGTTTGATATTTATCGGGCGCTCCGCACGATCAATCCGTCGCCGTATATGTTTTTTCTCCGTTTCGGCGACACCCTTGTGGTCGGGGCATCACCCGAAGTGCTGGTTCGTAAAGAAGGGGAACAGGTCGAGGTGCGCCCCATTGCCGGTACCCGCCCCCGGGGGGCTTCCGCGAAAGAGGACCAGACTTTCGAAATCGACTTGCTGGCCGATCCCAAAGAGTGCGCCGAGCACATCATGTTGGTCGACTTGGGACGCAATGACTTGGGACGGGTCTGCTGCACCGGTTCCGTCGAGGTCAGTGAACTGATGGTCGTTGAGCGCTATTCGCACGTCATGCATATCGTTTCCAATGTGCGCGGGCGGCTGCTTGCGGGCAAAGATGCCTTCGACGTGTTTCGGGCCGCTTTCCCGGCCGGTACCCTGAGCGGGGCGCCGAAAATCAGGGCCATGGAGATCATCGATGAACTCGAGCCCTGTCGCCGCGAGATTTATGGCGGGGCCGTTGGCTACTTTTCCTTTTCGGGGAACATGGACATGGCCATTGCCATCCGCACTATGGTCGTGCAGGGGGGGCAGATTTTTCTGCAGGCCGGAGCCGGCATCGTGGCCGATTCCAATCCCGAGGCCGAATACCAGGAGACAGTCAACAAGGCGCGCGGCACCACGACCGCTCTCACCATGGCGCGAAAGGGGCTCAACTGACCATGCTCCTGATGATTGACAACTATGATTCCTTCACCTACAACGTCGTCCAGTATCTGCAGGAGCTTGGTGCCGAGGTTGAGGTCTACCGTAACGACAAGATCACCGTGGCCGAAATTGAAAAGAAGGCCCCCCGGCAACTAGTGGTGTCGCCGGGCCCCTGTTCTCCCCTTGAGGCCGGAATTTCTGTCGAAGCGATTCAGCGGTTGGCCGGAAAGATGCCAATTCTCGGGGTCTGTCTCGGCCACCAGTCGATCGGTCACGCTTTCGGCGGCAAGGTGGTGCGCGCGGCTTCGCTTATGCACGGGAAAACCAGCCCGATCTTCCATGAGAACAGCGGGTTGTTTGCCGGGCTTTCCAACCCCTTTGATGCCACCCGTTACCATTCGCTGATTGTCGAGCGCGAGAGTCTGCCGGACTGTCTGCGGGTGACCGCCTGGACGGCGGAGCAGGAAATCATGGGGATGCAACACCGGGAGCTGCCGATCTGGGGGGTCCAGTTCCATCCCGAGTCGATTCTGACCGTTGAGGGGAAGCGACTTCTGAATAATTTTCTGGAAATGACGAGATAGCCTAACCCTAACCCTGGCCTCAGATCGGCTGCAGCGCTGAGACCGTTTCCCGACGGGAATGTCAATGATCAAGACAGCTATAGCCAAGGTGGTGGAACGCAAGGATCTTGCCGAAGCCGAAATGATCGAAGTGATGAACCAGATTATGGGTGGCGAGGCGACACCGGCCCAGATTGCCGCCTTTATCACCGCGCTGCGCATGAAGGGCGAAACGGTGGAGGAAATCACCGGGGCGGCCAGGGTCATGCGTGACCGGGCGACGCCGATCCGGGTCGGGCGGGTGCTCGATATTGACCGTGAGGATATCAACCTCGACCAGGAGACGATCCTGGATGTGGTCGGGACCGGCGGTGACAGTACCAACACGTTCAACGTGTCGACCACCGTTTCCTTCGTGGTTGCCGCCTGCGGAGTGAAGGTCGCTAAGCACGGCAACCGTTCGGTCTCTTCTCTCTGCGGCAGCGCCGATGTCCTCGAGCGACTCGGGGTGAACCTGGATGTCACGCCGGAAACAGTTGAAGGCTGCATCGACAAAATCGGTATCGGTTTTCTGTTCGCCCCGGCACTGCACGGGGCGATGAAATATGCTATAGGCCCCCGCAAAGAGGTCGGCATTCGAACCATTTTCAACATCCTCGGACCGCTGACCAACCCCGCCGGCGCTGATTGTCAGGTGTTGGGGGTTTATGATGAAGCACTGGTTGAACCGATGGCCAAGGTCCTGGCGTGCCTCGGCTGTCGCCGGGGGTTTGTCGTGCACGGTATGGACGGCATGGATGAAATCACCCTGACGGGGTCAACCCGAATCGCCGAAATCAGAGATGGTCAGGTGACGCTGTTCACGGTCGAGCCGGAGGACTATGGCTTGACCCGCTGTGTGATCAGCGAATTGGAGGGCGGCAATGCGGTCGCCAATGCCGAGATCGTTCAGGGGGTGTTGAAGGGCGAAACAGGCCCCCGTCGGGATGTGGTATTGCTCAACGCCGCCTTTGCCTTGGTGGCTGCCGGCGCGGCAGAGGATGTCCCCGCCGGGTTGCAGAGTGCAGCAGCAGCTATCGACGAAGGCCGGGCTCTGGCAAAACTCGAGTCACTGATTGAAATGACCAGAAAATGATTCTTGACGATATCCTCGCCCACAAAAGGCAGGAAGTGGCGGCGGCCCGGACGCAGGTTGCTCTCGCCGAACTGCAGGCGCGGCTGCCTGAGGTCCCTGCACCGCGCGGATTTGCCGATGCCCTGCGCAGCCGGTCTGCAAGCGGTACGGCAATCATTGCTGAAGTGAAGAAGGGTTCCCCCTCCAAGGGGATCATCCGTGCCGATTTCGATCCGGTGGCCATCGCCTGCAGTTACGAGAAGGCCGGCGCGGCCTGTCTTTCGGTACTCACCGATAATCGATTTTTCTTTGGTGAACTGGGCTATCTTTCTTGCATCGCCGAGGCGGTATCGCTGCCGCTGCTGCGCAAGGAATTTATCGTCGATCCCTACCAGATTTATGAGGCCCGGGCTCACCGGGCCGATGCCATTCTGCTTATCGCCGCCGCACTCACCCTGCCCGAGTTGCAGGATTTTGCCGGGCTGGCCGCAGAACTGGGTTTGGATGTGCTGCTCGAGGTGCACGATGAGGCCGAATTGGAAATGGCCCTGCAGGTGCCGGTTGAGATGATCGGCATCAATAATCGCAATCTTAAAACGTTTCATACCGACCTTGCGACCACCGAGCGCCTGCTGCCGAGCATCCCCAATGCAAAGATTGTGGTGGCTGAAAGTGGCATCAATAGTCGTGATGACATCGTCCGGCTGACCCAGGCCGGCGCGCGGGCGTTTCTCATCGGCGAGAGCCTGATGCGTGAAAATGATATCGAAACTAAACTGCAATCCCTGTTGCGTGACTGATCCAGAGGGAAGAAGCTGACATGGATACCAAGATTATTCTTCCGGAAAGCCAACGGCCCAAGCAGTGGTACAATATAATTTCTGACATGCCGGGTCCGCTGGCCCCCGTGCTCAATCCTCAGACTTTGAAGCCGGCCTCATGCCCGACCCTGACCAAGGGGGGGTATGCTTTCGATTACGGCGATACCGCCAAGATGGTGCCGATTTCCATGATGTATACCCTCGGTCATGATTTCATGCCGCCGGGGATCCATGCCGGCGGCATGCGCTACCATGGCGAATCGGCCCTGGTCTCCCAGCTCTACAATGCCGGCCAGATCGAGGCGGTGTCCTGCCGGCAGAACGCCTGCTTTGAGGCGGCGATCCTCTTCTCGCGCAGCGAGGGGATTGTCCCCGCCCCCGAATCGTCCCACGCGGTGCGGGGAGCCATCGACGAGGCTCTTCGGGCCCAGGAGGAAGGGGAGGAAAAGACCATCCTCTTCTGTCTGTCCGGCCACGGCCAGCTCGACATGGGGGCTTACGACGGCTATCTTTCCGGTTCTCTTGGGATTACGAGTATCCGGAGGAAAACATCCGCCAGTCACTAGCTAATTTGCCCAAAGTGAATTGATATTTCGTAGGGGCAGGTTTCAAGCCTGTCCTCGATTTACGGTTAATCTCATGGTTAAAGTCAAGATCTGCGGCATAACCAATATCGAAGACGCCCTGCACGCTGCCGCCTGCGGGGCGGACGCGCTGGGCTTGGTCTTCTATGCCCAAAGCTCACGGGTGGTCAGCCCGGATCAGGCTCGAAAGATCGTTGCCGCGCTGCCGCCGCTGGTGACCACCGTCGGCCTGTTCGTCAACGAGGCGCCGGAAAAGATCCGTGAGCTCGTCGATTACTGCGGGCTGGACGTCATCCAGTTGCACGGTGACGAAGGACCCGACCAGTGCCTTTATCCGCCGCGCCGGGTGCTCAAGGCGTTGCGGCTCAAGGGGGAGCAAAGCCTTATCAGGCTCGAGGACTACCAGGTGTCGGCGTTGTTGCTCGATGCCTGGCGGCCGGACAGCTACGGTGGCACCGGCCACGTCTGCGACTGGCAGTTGGCGGCGCCGGTTGCCGCCCGGCGTCGGGTGATACTGGCCGGCGGCCTGACTCCTGAAAATGTCGCCGAGGCGATTCGCCTGGTACGTCCCTATGGAGTCGATGTTTCCAGCGGCGTCGAAAGCGCCCCGGGTCGCAAGGACCCGGATCGGGTGGCGGCATTCATCCGCAACTCAAAATCCGCTTTATAGCGAAAGGACATCATGAAATTTACCGAACTGAACCTGCCGGAGTCGGTCCTCAAGGGGATCGCACAAGTCGGGTTCGTCGAACTCACCCCGGTTCAAGAAGAAACCATTCCGCTCGCCCTGGCCGGCAAGGATGTCGCGGCCCAGGCTCAGACCGGCACCGGCAAAACCGCAGCGTTTCTTCTCTCGCTCTTTACCCGATTGCTGGCCAGTGGCCGGCAGACCAGCAACAACCCTCGGGCCTTGGTTATCGCGCCGACCCGTGAGCTGGTGGTGCAGATCTGCGAGGACGCCAAGGGGCTGGGGGCCTTCTGTGACTTGAAGGTTCAGGCGATATTCGGCGGTATGGATTACGACAAACAGCGCCAGGCCTTGAAAGACGGGGTCGATATTATCGTCGCTACGCCGGGACGACTGATCGATTATGCCCGGCAGGGGGTCTTTTCATTTGACCGCATCGAGGCGATGGTCATCGATGAAGCCGATCGTATGTTCGATATGGGCTTCATTAAGGACCTGCGTTATATCCTGCGTAAGCTGCCCCCCTTTGACAAACGCCAGACCATGCTCTTTTCCGCCACACTGTCCCCGCGGGTCACTGAGTTGGCTTACGAATTCATGGACTTGGCCGAAAAGGTAGAAATCCTCCCCGAGCAGGTGACCGTCGAGAAGATCGAACAG
>JAQYWA010000554.1 GCA_030145265.1 Desulfuromonas sp.
AACCGCTACGAACAGTTGCCTACGGCAACCGTCTACCGCAAAGGAACCGGCCTCGGGCTGGCCATCTGCAAAGAAATCATCAATCTTCACAGCGGCGAGATCTGGGTAAACAGCCCGGTGGATGAAAACGGCGAATGCGGCAGTCGCTTCACCTTTACCCTGCCCCTCGCCCAGCCGAAAAACTGACCCTGCTCATTCGTCGTCAAACCTTGATGGCGTCGCAAAAAGTCAGCCCTACGGCGTTACGGTGTTTTTTCAGGACCTCGACCTACCTGATGTAGGCCTTCGCCCCCGAAAAACCACCAGGCCTTGTAGGTCGAAATTTTTGCTTAGCCATCCGATGAGGATTTGCGAAGGCATCAATCAGGAAACGTATCTCCCGCGCAGAAAGCGATCCCCTCACCGGTTGCCGCCGGATACCGGCAATTCCACTCCTTGAACAGCTCCCATTCCTGCTCGAAGTTAGGCGTCAGCGCGCCGGATCCCAAAGCGGCCTCGATCTCGTCAGCCGACCAGAAACGCACCTCATCGATTTCTTCCGGGTTGAACCGGATCTCGCCGTCGCAACGGGCCAGGTAGGTCCGCACGTTTTCCGATTCGAAATCGTTGCGCATCTGCGAGGGATACATGAATGTCAGGGGGACGCCGGCAATGCCCAGTTCCTCTTCCATCTCCCGGTATGCCGCCGCCAGGTAACTTTCGCCCGGGTCCAGATGACCGCCGACGCTGGTATCCCAGCGACCCGGCTGAACATCCTTGGTCAGCGCCCGCTTCTGCAGCAGCAACTCGCCACGGCTGTTGAAAAACATGACGTGAGCCACCCGGTGGACCAGGCTCGGATCACCGTGACAACGGCTGCGCGGAGCCTGGCCGATGACGTTGTCGTTCTCATCGACGATATCAAACAGTTCGGTCTTTTTAGCCATAACACGCAATGTCTCAACCCCGATCGAAAAAAGGACTTTTACTGCTGACCGACAGGGGGATAGCGTAGGCAATAGCAACCCCCTCACCGAGCAGACCCAGTTCGACAGCCGCCTTACCGGCGCTGTACATGACCCGGTTGTCAAGACGCAGGTCGGCAGCCCGGCTGACCGCAGAGCCGATGGCAATCCCGAGATCGCCGGTATTAAAAGAGCAGGTTCCGCCCGCCTTGAGCATGGTATCGCAGTCGGTAAAACCACAATATCCGCAGTGGGGAAGCCCCAGCGGCTCCTTGCGCGTGCCGATCAGCACAAGCGCCGACGTAAACTCGAGATTCCCTGCATCCCGGGCAAAGAACGGAACATCATCGCGCACCGAAATCTTGCGCATTTCTTCGGCAACTTGAGACAACTCTGCACCGCTCACCACCGCCGTTACCAGCAGGTCTTTCCCCTT
>JAQYWA010000555.1 GCA_030145265.1 Desulfuromonas sp.
AAGGGCAAGGCCAACCCGGCGGCGGTCAACGAACTGCTGAAGAAGAAACTGCAAGGATAACTCACCATGGACATGGAACGGCTGAAAGAGCGCATTACCGACTATCTCAAGGCATTGGCACAACTGGAGAAAGCGGTGGCCGTGCCCAAGGATGAATTTATCCGCGACTCGGTCATTCAACGCTTTGAGTTCACCCATGAGCTGAGCTGGAAGATGATGAAGTTGAAGCTTGAAGCGGAAGGCCTGCCAGTGAGGACCCCGCGAGAGACAGTGCAGGAAGCGTTGCAGGCCGGACTGATCGAGGACGGCAACCTCTGGACCGACATGCAGAAGATACGCAACCTCACCAGCCACACCTACCATGAGCAACTGGCTGATGACGTGTACGCTTTCATCGTCGACCAGGGACTTTCTCTATTTCAACAGTTGGCCGAAAGGTGCAGAACATGGCCAACGACCTCCTGATTTTCGGCCTGGCCGAACGCCATTATTCTTCTATGGCGCAGATTTTCCGGCGCTATCCGCAAATCGAACGGGTCGTCATTTTCGGCTCACGGGCCAAGGGAACCGATAAGCCTTGGTCTGATTTCGACTTGGCAGTCATCGCTCCGACCTTGAGCGACCGTGATTTTTCCCAACTCTGGAATGAAATTGACGAGCTGCCTCTGGCATTCAAGCTCGACTTGCTGCACTGGGACCGATTGACGCAACCTCCACTAAAAGAAAAAATCATCCAGGAAGGACGCAACTTCTATCCCGACCCGGATACATAGAGGATACGATAGGGGCGAACCTCGTGTTCGCCCACGCCTATCCCTTCAGAACATGCCAAGGGCGAACACGAGGTTCGCCCCTACGAATATTTCGGAGAAAACTAATGACCTTCAAACCGATCGAATACCGCGATGGTGTCTGCCGCATGATCGACCAGCGCCTGCTCCCCACCGAGGAGACCTGGATCAACTGTTCCGACTACCATGAGGTCGCCGACGCGATCCGAACCATGGTGGTGCGCGGCGCCCCGGCCATCGGCGTGGCTGCGGCCTTCGGCGCGTATTTCGGCGCCCGCGACATCGAGACCGATGATTTCGCGACCTTCTTCAGCTCCTTCGAAAAGGTCTGCGCGGTACTGGCCGCGACCCGACCGACCGCCGTCAACCTGTTCTGGGCTCTTGACCGGATGAAGAGTTTCGCCCTGGCCAGCCAGGCGTACCCGGTGGCCGACATCAAGATCACCCTCGAATACGAGGCAATGGCCATTGCCGACGAAGACATCCGCGTCAATCTCGCCATGGGCCGCCACGGCGAAGCGCTGATCCCGGCCGACGCCCGCATCCTCACCCACTGCAACGCCGGAGCCCTGGCTACCGGCGGCTACGG
>JAQYWA010000556.1 GCA_030145265.1 Desulfuromonas sp.
GGGTCGCCATCCTCTGCCTGATCATGAACAGCATCCCGGTTTCCTTCGGCGCCGTCGGTACCCCGACCTGGTTCGGTCTCGGCCAACTGGGGCTGAGTTCTCAGGATCTGATGACCATCGGCATCAAGACCGCCATCCTCCATGCCGTCGCCGCCCTGGTGATTCCGGTTATCGCCCTGATTTTCGCCCTGTCTCTCGCGGAAGTGCGCAAAAATCTGATTTTCGTCTATCTGAGCATCCTCAGCTGTGTCGTCCCCTACCTCATCTTCTCCCGCTTCGACTATGAATTCCCCTCCATCGTCGGCGGCACCATCGGCCTGGCAATCTCGGTAATTCTCGCCCGCTACCGGGTCGGCCTGGCCAAAGACGATAAAGAACCCGAGCGCGCGGCCACCGGCAACAGTGTCCGCCTGCCGGCCCTGATCAAAGCCACCTTCCCGCTGTGGGGGACGGTGCTGCTGCTGCTGGCCACCCGCATCAAGCAGCTCGGCATCAAGCCACTACTGGTCAGCGCCGAACCGCTGTGGCACGCTTCCCTTGGCACCCTCGGCGACATCGCCGTCAGCAAATCGCTGGTTTTTTCCCTCTCCAGCATCTTCGGCACCACCACCGCCTGGAAGTTCCAGGCCCTCTATGTGCCGGCGCTGATCCCCTTCTTCGCCATCGCCGCCCTCACCTTCGTCCTCTTCAAGGCCAAAGGATCGGTGGTCGACCGCACCCTGCGCGAGTCGGCGACCCAGATGAAAAAACCGATCATGGCCCTGCTCAGCGCGCTGGTCTTCGTCAAGCTGCTGATGGTCGGCGGCGACAAGGCCAGCACCCTGATTATCGGCCAGGCCCTGGCCGACACCTTCGGCCAACAGTGGCAATACTTCGCCTCCTACCTCGGCGCCCTGGGAGCCTTCTTCTCCGGCTCCAACACCGTCTCCAACCTGACCTTCGGCGGGATTCAACTGGGGATCGCTCAGGCCTCGAGCCTCAACCCCACCAGCATTCTCGCCTACCAGTCGGTCGGCGGGGCCATGGGGAACATGACCTGCATCCACAATATCGTCGCGGTCTGCTCAGTGCTCGGCCTGAGCGCCGACGAGGGGTTTATCCTCAAGCGCACCGTGTTCCCCATGCTGGCGTACGGCGCCATTGCCGCCGTGACCGGAGCCCTGCTGCTGGGCTACCCCTGAGGTCGCTAGAAATGACCATGCTTTGCGCCGCGTTCTGGCCCGATTTCAGGGTAGATTACTATTTCAGTGAGTTGTTCAGACAGAGGAGTAAAAACACCTATGGCTAGCAAAGCGACAATCGAAAAACTCAAAGGCATCGTCGGTGAAAAGAACTGCTGGACCGCTCCGGCCGACCTCGCCCTGTACAGCTTCG
>JAQYWA010000557.1 GCA_030145265.1 Desulfuromonas sp.
CTGCTGAGGATCGATCTGGCCGACCTGCAGCAGGGTGTCGACGTAGAAGCGGTAGCCCTTGTCGGTTGGCACCCGGCCGGCCGAGGTGTGGGGCGAAACGATGTAGCCCATTTCCTCGAGATCGGCCATGACGTTGCGTACCGTCGCCGGCGAAAGCCCGATCTGGTGGCGACGGGCCACCGCCTGGGAACCGATCGGTTCGGCAGTGCCGATATAATCCTCGACGATAGCTTCCAGGATTCGCCGACTGCGTTCGTTGAGTTCTTCACTCATCGGTCGTTTGCCCTAAAAAAACTTAAGCCGGAAAAGACCCGGCTGAGACAGCTGCTTAGCACTCCTGATAGCCGAGTGCTAACGCGAACAACATAACAACGCCCCACCCCGTTGTCAAGGGCAAATGGGGCCGTAATAAGGCGCATTTTTAGAGAAAAGGGAGGATCAGGTGGTCGAAAATAAGCCAGCCTTCGAGGTTGAACTGCCAGTAGCCTTGGTGCTGTTGCAGGTATTCAGATGTCTGCTGCAGGGCCGTCCCGAAGACGTCGGCAGCGTCTGCACCGAAACGTGCGCAAAAGTCCGCTTCGCTGACCCCCTGTCGGGTGCGCAGACCGAGATAAAGGGTTTCGGCCATGGCGCCCTTGCGGTCGAAGTGTTCAAGTTCAAGCGCCGGGTCGAGCCGTTGTTGCAGCTGGTGGCGGTAGCGGTCGAGGTCCGAGGCGACCGCCAGGCGGGCGCCCCAGTTGCGGGCATCAAAAGAGTGCGCGCCGGCGCCGATACCGAGACTGGCCTGTCGTCGCCAGTAGCCGAGGTTGTGCCGGCTCTGGCGGCCCGGGCGGGCGTAGTTGGAGATTTCGTAATGGTCGAAGGCGGCGGCGGTCAGCTGCTGGTGGAGGGTCAGAAAGTGCTCGGCGTAGGCGTTGTCTTCGGGAAGCAGGAGGGTACCGCTGTCCAGCTGGGCCTGGTAGGGGGTTCCCTCTTCGATGGTCAGGCCATAGCAGGAGAGGTGTTCGGGCTGATGTTCGAGCAGGCGGTCCAGTTCGTCTTGCAGCTCGGCCAGTGACTGTCCGGGGAGGGCGAACATCAGGTCGCAGGAGAGGTTGTCGAAGCCGGCCTTTCGGGCCATGCGGATGGCGGCGAGGGCTTCTTCAGGGGAATGAACTCGGCCGAGTTGGCCCAGTCTGGCTGCGCTGAGCGATTGAATCCCCAGCGACAGTCGGTTGACGCCGGTAGCGCGGTAGCCGGCCAGGGACGGCAGCGAAACCGTGCCGGGGTTGGCTTCAAGGCTGATTTCGCAATCGGCATCAAAATCGAACAGTGCTTCAGCTGTTTGCAGAATGCGGGCGATCTGGGCCGGGGAGAGGAGCGAAGGGGT
>JAQYWA010000115.1 GCA_030145265.1 Desulfuromonas sp.
TTCGCTGACCGCTACGACATCCAGATGGTCGTTCAGTCGACTCGCTCGGTGGCCCGTGGTGTGGTAGCCCGGGCGGTGGCAGACGGTGCCCGCAACAGCCATGAGTGGACCGAGCAGAAGGCCGGGATTCTCACGGCCTTCGATGATGCTGGCATGACCCAGGTCTTCATGGATCCTGAGGATGGCGGTTTCATCGAGGGACCGAAGAACCTCGCCCTGGCTCTGATGGCTTTCGAACTCGCCTGGGTTGACGGCGGCGCCGCCACCAGTTCGCTGGCTAACAACCTGGCACTGTCGCCGATCCACGAAAAAGGCACCCCCGAGCAGAAGTCGACCTACATGCGGCGGGCCGTCCCGCCCCAGCCCGGCGAAGACCGCGTGATCCAGCGTGGGGCCTTTGCCCTGACTGAGCCGCTGCCCTACGTCGGCGTTGATACCGGGGTGGTCTCGGGCAGGCTGCGTGTCGCCTCTTGGGACGAAGGCCAGGAGCCGGTGCTGCAGGTGGAAAAACGCGGCCGCTTCATTACCAATATGGGCTTTGCCAATTTCGTCACCGCCGCCGTTGACTCCGATGATGAGCGGATCAAGGGCAGCTGCATGGTGATCCTTGAGGAAACCGACCCCGGTCTCTTCGATCGCGGTACCCCGACCCAGAAGCTGGTCCACCAGCTCTCCTCGACCCGCGACCCGAACTTCAACCTGAAGATTCCGGCCAATCGCATTATCGGCGGCTACACCGTCAAGGACGGGGTGATCATTCCCAATCGCAACCACTCGGAGATTATTGAGTCGGTTTTTCGCCGCACCCGGGTGCCGGTGGGAATCATGAGCTCGGCCAAGCTCCTTTCGGCGGTCGAGCCGGTTATCCGTTACCAGCGCCACCGGTTTCGCGGCAGCAGCGCCAACAATCCCGGTACGCCGCGTTTCGACCTTGGCCTGCAGCAGAAAGAAGACGCATTGCAGCGGCTGGTCGACGTCTGGGCCGCCGGCGAGGCCGGTGCCTCTCTCGGCTTTGCCACCGCCCGCTTGTTCGACGAGTTCGATCCTCTCGAGCGGCAGAAAGACCAGCTCTTCGCCGAGCAGGGCATTAAGGGGTCTCGCGCCCAGATGAAAGTCTTTCGCAAGGTGCAGCAGGACGCTCTCGAGTACATTGAACAGGTTGCCCGCCCTGAGAACGAGCGAGACCAGGCGCGCTTTCAGGAACTCGAGGCTGACACCCTGGTGCGGTTCATGGTCAAGGATTCACTGGCCAACGTGTTGTGCCCCGCCGGGAAACTGTGGAATACCGGCCACGGAGCCACCATGCTGCGTGAGGCGGTGAGCTTGATGGGCGGCTATGGCATCACCGAGGACTGCCCGGGCTTCCTTGGCCAGAAGTGGATGGACATCCAGCTTGAGGCGACCTACGAGGGTCCCGAAGCGGTGCAGCGCCGCCAGCTCAGTATCACCATGACCAACGAGCTGTTTCTCGTCCAGTTCGGCCAGTGGATCGGTGAATTGCGGCAGATCGCCGGTAACCACCCCGATATTGGCGCCTGCACGTTGGCCAGCGCCATGGAACTCTGGTTGTGGACCCTGAAGTATTTGCAGAAAGCCAAGGACGCCGATGGCAAAGCGCTGTGGCACAATCAGCGTCACGGTGTGGTCTTTCCCTTCGCCGACGCCTTGTGCTGGCTGCTCGCCTCGCGTTGTCAGATCCTCGATCGCATCGAGCTTGAGACCAAGGGGCCGGAAAATCCGGTTGTTGCCGAGGGCCTGCCCGGCTTGCTTAACTTTTTTGGTGATCTCTGCCATGTTCAGTCCGCTCGCGCTGCCGGTGAGGTCGGGCGCATCTGCGCCGAGTTGGTTTACGGCTACAACAAGCACCCCAAATGGGGCATCGATGACTGCAACCTCTGTTTCCAGGGCGAGGCCCTCGATGCATTGGAATCTATCATGCCCGGCATCGCCAGCTGCGGCCGCGGCATCGGCGAAACCGTCGAGGTCGATGGTTCCCACGACGCGAAGGCTGGGCCCTGTCCCCAGGACTGCTTGCAAAGCTTCGTGCTGCTGCGCACCCGGCTCGATCTTTGCCTCACCGGGGCCCGCCGGGCCAAAGATCGTGCCAGCGCATCGCTGCTTCAGGTGATGATCCCGGAAGCCCTCGATTATCCCGGGGCTTAAGGGTCCAGGGATCGTGTCTCCCGGGCAGCGTCTTCATGTTGTGGCGTGTCAAAAGATCGAAGTTGAGTAGGGTTCCCCGTTCCGCCATCACCGTTGGTGATGGCGGAACGGGAACGCCGCTCAGCTTTCACGTCCCTCGCCATTTACTGAATCCCAACCACACGGCTGCTCCCCGAACGTCCACTTACGCTCCGACGGCCTCACGGGGGCTTAAAACCCCGATCGTCGTCAACGATGTGCAACACGCGGTGGCTCCCTTTGGGGTCGTCGCTTCCCGAAGATGGAAAGAGGCAGAACATGGATATTGAACGCCAGATGATGGAAGTGGATATTGCCTGTGTCGGCTTCGGGCCGGCTACGGCGGGTTTTCTCCATACCCTTTCGGGCGCCATGATGGCCCCTGACGGCCAGATTCTTCTTGAAAGCAAGGTCATGCCCGGCGCTCCGCTGCAAGTCGTCTGCTACGAGCGGGCCGACGACATCGGTTTCGGAGTCTCCGGGGTGGTCACTCGCGCTCGTGCCCTCCGCGAAAGTTTCCCTGACTTCGACCCCGCACAGATCCCGATGGCCTGCCCGGTGAAAGAGGAGCAGGTCCTGTATTTGCTCGATCCCATCGGCGCCAGCCACCGTTCTTCCGGGGTCAAGGCCCTCGACAGCATGATCGGCCTGCTCGGCAAGCGCGATAGTGCCGTTTCTTTGCCCTACATCCCGCCCTTTCTCAGCAAGGAAGAGGGGGTGGTCTTTTCCATCGGTCAGTTTAACCAGTGGATCGGTTCTCAGCTGATGGGCACGGGGCTGGTGCAGGTCTGGCCGGGAATGCCGGTAAGCGAGCCGCTGATCGATGAGAATAAGGTCGTCGGCATCCGTCTCGTCGACCAGGGGGTGGACAAAGATGGCAGTCCCGGACCCGGATATATGCCGGGGATGGACATTCGCGCCGCCTTGACCGTGGTCGGCGACGGCCCGGTCGGCCCGGTCGGACAGAAGCTCGACGCACACTTCGGCCTGCCCGAAGGTCACCACATCAGCGAGTGGGCCGCCGGCATCAAGGCGGTGGTCGAGCTTCCTGAAAATACGGAGCTTGAGCCCGGTTTCGTGCTGCACACCCTCGGCTACCCCGAGCCGGAGGTCTTCGGCTTCCTCTATGTCTATCCCGACCGCATCGCCTCTCTCGGCATTTTCGTTCCTTCCTGGCTCGACAGTCCGATCCGTTCGAGCTACCGGATGCTGCAGCACTGGATGCAGCACCCCGCCGTGTGGCGCCACCTCGAAGGCGGCACCCTGCGTTCGTGGGGGGCTAAGTCGCTGCAGGAATCGGGGCAGCGCGGCGAGCCTTTCCTCACCGGGGACGGCTACGCCCGTATCGGCGAAGGTTCGGGCAGCACCAATGTTCTCACCGGTTCCGGGGTCGACGAAGCCTGGGCCACCGGCGTCATGCTCGCCGAGGGGGTCATCGAACTGGCCCAGGCCGGCTTACCCTTCGACCAGGTCAATCTCGATCGCGTCTATCTCGGCCGCCGCCGCGGCAGTTGGGTTGAAGAGGAGGCGCAGGTCGCCAAAAAAGCCCGCGACGGTTTTACCCGCGGCATGATCCCCGGTTTGATGGGGATGGCGCTGACCGGCCTCAGCGGCGGGCGTATCAACGTCCCCGCCACTCCTAAGGCTCCATCGCAACGCATCCCTACCCTGAACGAGTACTTTCGCGGACGGATCGATAGCTCGGAGGTCGAGGCGATCGTAAGCCAATGCCGGCAACAGGGAAAGTCGCCGGTCGACCCGCTGATGGATAAGCTCGGCTGGCCGCAGATCGCTTACGACGGCAAACTGCTTTTTTCGCATCAGGATGCGTTGCTGCTCGGCGGCAAGGTGCAGGCGGCGCCCGGCTTCGCCGATCATGTTCGCTTCGCCGACCCCGCGCTATGCGAGCGCTGCGACCGCCAGGTGTGCGTGGCGATGTGCTCTGGCCAGGCGATCGCCGCCGCCGAGGGGGGCGGCAGGCCAGAGTTTGACCGTGAAAAATGCGTCCATTGCGGGGTCTGTTTGTGGAACTGCTGTCAGGCCCGCGCCGACGATGGCCAGCGCGGCAACATCGACTTTGAGGCCGGCTCAGGGGGCCTGCATTCAGCGGAAAACTGACCTTATTGAGTTTTGTTGCCGGCCCAAATTTTCATTGGATGGTTAAATAAAAAATTAAACCGACTAGCATAGGAGAGACGTGGATGAGTGAAGGATTCCATATCGTGGTCTGCGGCAGCCTGGTCCCTGACCCGCTGCAAACCCTCGAACCGATTCAGGGTCCGACCGGGCCGGTGCTGAAAAATGAACTGATGTTGCCGGCGATCCTCGATCCCTGGGCCGGACATGCCCTTTATGAGGCGGCCAATTTGGCCAAAAACGTTCCCGGCAGCAAGGTGTGGCTGGTCAGCCTCGGGCCCAAGGCTAAGCTGCAACAGCTGATGATGACCATCGCGCAAAAGGTCGCCTTTGAACTCGTCGCCATCGACGGCCCGGCCGGCGGCTTCAACGATGCTTTCGAGACGGCCACGGCCCTGGCCGGTGCCATCGAGGGCATCGCTGGGCTCGATCGGGGACGGCTGCTGCTGTTCGGCGGCTGCGCCTCGGCCTCCCGCGATGCCGGGGTGACCATGCAGATGGTCGGCGAGCAGCTTGGTATCCGTGAACAGTTTCTCGGGGTCGACGAAATGAGCGTCGAGGGCGATGGTGCCTTGAAGATTCTCGAGCGCATCGAGGCTGGCCGCTATCAGGTCTCCCGCTGCGCCGGGGCCCCGGCGGTGCTCGGCTGGGCCACCGGTAGCCTTCCCGAGCCCCCCAACAATCCCCAGGTGGGGATGATGAATATGCGTACCATCATGCCGGCTTTACAAAAGGCCCAGCCGGCACAGGTCGACACCGGGGGGGTCAGCTTCGCCAAGGTCGAACTGCCCCAGCAGCGCCGCAAAACCCGCATCGTCAAGGACACTCCCACGGAAGAGATTGCCCGGGAGATTGTCGCCTGGCTCAAGGGATAAATTCTGCGGCTCTACCGCACTGATCTTTACAGATGGAGACTGACAATGGAAAAGATTCTGTTCCTTGCCCATACTCAAGAAGACGGTAGCCTGCCGAAGGCGGCTCTTGAAGGCTTGACCGCCGCCCTCGACCTGGGGGCCAAACTTGGCGGCGCTCCGCTAAGCGTCGGCCTTGTCGGCGGCGATGTCCAGCAGGCCGCCGACACCATCGCCGGCTGCGGCGCCGAGGCCTTTGTCGCCGTTTCCGGCGCCGACTTTGCCGTTTCTCGCTACGTTACCGATGCCGCCGCGGTCGAGGCCCTGGTCAAACAGGTCGAACCGACGTTGGTGCTCGCCCCGACGACCGCGCGCTTTTCCCGCTGCTTGCCGGGCGCCGCTTACCGCTGCGATGGCCGCATCGAAACCCACATCAGTGCCATCGAAACCGACGGCGGCACGGTACAGGTCCAGCGCTGGTATTACCGTCAGCGCATGGTCGCCACCCTTTCCCGCGAGCAGCGCCCCTGGTTCCTGGTTGTCGATCCCGGGGTCTTCGAACCCTGGCAGGGGGCCAGCGGGTCTGCCGAACTGCAGCAGGTCGCCGCGGCGGCCCCCGAAGGCGGGGTGCGCACCGAGGTGATCGGCATTGAGGCGCCGGCCGCCGATGCCCAGACCATTCGTCCCGAAGCCGAGCTGCTGTTCGTTGCCGGGGCCGGCTGGACCAAGAAACAGGCCGACGGTGCCGTGCACAGCAAAGATGCTGAGACGCTGATCCTCGGGTTCCTCAATTCATGCAAGGCGTCCCTCGGCAGCAGCAAGTCGCTGGTCGATCAGTCGGGCGAGGGCGAGACGGTGCTGCCCTTCATGAGTCACCTCAACCAAGTTGGCCAGACCGGCTCTACCCCGCGGCATCCCAAGGGATTGGCGGCCTGTTGCCATGGCGAAGAGCCGCATACTGTCGGCTGGCGCTTTATCGGCGAACGCCGGGCGATTAATCTCGACGCCAACTGCGGTTGGGCCCAGGGCAAGGCCGACGTGCTTTACGTCGCCGACGCTTTCGAGGTCATCGCCAAGGTCAACGAGATGCTCGCTGACTAGGAGGTTGTCGGACTTAGCGGACCGAAACGAAAAATTGGATGTTCGAGACCAGATTTTCGAGAATTTGAGAGCGAATAGCAGGGCTATTTGTCGAAAATTATCGGGAATATGGGCCGATTAGCCGATTTTGCAGTCGGTTCATGGTAAGCCCGACAGTCTCCTAGGATGCTGTTTGTCTGCCCCCCCAGGCCTCGGACCTCATGGTTCGGGGCCTTTTTGTTGGTGCGCCAGGCATGGCGCGTGGCGTGTAAACGCCATCCGGTTGGATGTGGTGTCCAACTGGAGACTAGGGGGTGAAAGTCCCCTACGGACCCTGATGACGGGAACCGTTAGCTGAACGGCAAGGGTGTCCATCGCGAGGTGGAATCTGAAGGAAGCCGCAGGCAAAATCCCGGCCCGACGAACAGAAATCGCATACGAGGCAGTTCCATCC
>JAQYWA010000558.1 GCA_030145265.1 Desulfuromonas sp.
GCCTCATCATGCCGCTGCAAATAGTCAATTTCTCTCGGCAGATCGTGCTCCACCGTTCGCTGCACACATTCATAGAGAAACTCGGCCGCCTCAGAGCAATCGAAGTACTGGTACAGATCCGTCGTCTCGTTTAGCACCTCGACATTCCGCTCTGAGGTCGGGCGCCAATCAATGAAAGGCATGAGCGAAGCCGAGTGATCTTTCAACCTTTTGCTGTATGTATCAATTCGATCCAGCATGACAGACGACACGGGGAAAACCATGCCCGGCGGCGTAAAGCCGCGCTCGGCCAACACATGATGAATGAGACAGCGATGAACGCGGCCGTTACCGTCCTGAAATGGGTGGACATAGACGAACCCGAAGGCCGTGGCCGCCGCCTGCAGGACCGGATCAAACCCATCGGATCTCATACGGTCATTTGCCTCGATAAGACAGCGCATGAGGTCAGGGAGAGCCTCCGGCCGTGCACCGATGAACTCCGGTATCGGATCGCCCGTGTGATCCCGCTCGCCAAGGAAAACCCCGTCAGGCCTGAGTCCTGCCCGGACGAAGCGCGTGTCCTCGATCAGAACGCCGTGCAGGCGCACAATCTCATCGAGCGTGAGTGGATGCTTGCCTGCCTGGATAACGGCTCGCCCCCACCGCTCAAGGCGCGAACGCGGCGGGCGCTCGCCCTCAATCTCAAAGCTGGCCCGGCTGTCAGCCAGAAGAAGAAAGCTTGCCGCCCGTGCCACCAAATGGCCACCTGTTCGACCGACCATCCGCCTTGCTTGACCATCGAGACCGGCTGCCGTGAGCTCGTTCAGTCGTTTTGTTCGACGTATAACGGGGCAGAAGCCGGGAACGCCGAGCAGATTGTTGCGCACGCGGTGGCGCTTTGAGAGCTGTGGTTTGCCGGTGAAATATTCGAGGGAATCAAGAAGGTCAACCGCCACCACGGGATCGGCATCCGGCAGATCGAGCATTTGACCCGTAAGGTGTTCAAAAAGAAACCAGACACGGCGGTTCGGCTGACCGCCCGGCGCGATTCGGACATAGTCTGCGACGACAGCGGCAGACACCGACTTCAAGATGCGCGTCAGAACCAAAAGATCGATAGGTTCGTGCCGAAGCGCGAACGTGAGGTGATCGGCGAACCTGTCCCCCGGCCAGTACCGCTTATCGAAAACGCGCCAAATACCTTCGGTTCTCTGGCTACCGCGGATATGCCGATCCGCGACACAAGAGAAATGCCGCACCGGCACATCAACCTTAAGGGCTGCAACGAGGGCGGCCCAACCGGCAAGCCGACAATCACCGGGCACCAGGTTCTCCTGGAAAATGCGAATTGCAGCTATCTCAAGAT
>JAQYWA010000559.1 GCA_030145265.1 Desulfuromonas sp.
GACGGCGAACGGAAGGCATACTCGTCCGCAGCCACGTTGGTCACCTTGAATCGCCCGGTATCGTCAAGAGGGAGAATGTCGCTATCCGGTTTTTCCATCACGCCAAAAGGAAAATATCCCGTTCCGCCGATATTGGTGCCGCTGTGGCAGCCGACGCAGCCCTTGTCGAGGAACAGCTCGAGACCTTTTTCTTCAGACTCGGCAAGGATCCCGGCAGCGCCCTTGAGATAACGGTCGAAAGGGGAATCGGGGGTGAGCAGGGTTGCCTCAAAGACTTCGATCGCGCGGGCCATGTTGTCGAAGCTTAGAGGCTCATTGTCTTGCGGGAAAGCACTTTTGAAAAGCTCTACGTACTCGGGCAGACTGCGCAGGGTGCGGATGACCTGCTCCGGTGTGTTGTTCATTTCTACCGAGGCCTGCACCGGACCTTTGGCCTGTTCTGCCAGATCCTTGGCCCGGCCATCCCAGAACTGGGCCTGGTTGAAGACCGCGTTGAGAGTGGTCGGCGCATTGCGCGGGCCTTTCTGCCAGCCGTGTCCGACGGAAGTTTCCTGCATGTCGGCTCCGGCCAGGCCGACATTGTGGCAGGTATGGCAACTGATCAGGCTGGAAGCGGAGAGGCGCGGTTCGAAATAGAGCATTCGGCCGAGCAATAATTTTTCCGGGGTTGCCGGGTTGCCGGCGAGTTGCGGCGGGGTTGCTGGAATCGGCTCGAAGAAGGCTTTGCTTTGTTCGAGCAATTCGGGGCTGGCCCAGGCCAGGCTGACGGTCAGAGTAAGCAAGATCAGGCAGAATGTAGCTTTGCGGATCATTAGTTTCCTCCTGGAAGGGGTAGTGAAAAGGATACTAATGTTCTAGCGCATGGCGAGCGCTTGTCAAGGCGCCTTCGTGGGTCTGAAGGCGCCGAAAAACTGGAAATACAGGGATTAAATCAGGCAAGTTGCCAGTTCTGCGAGAAGTCAGAACCAGAACATGTTGAGAGGGTCGTCGTCGACATGTTTGAGGAGTTTGGTTAAATCGAGACAGGGGCCGTAGTTGAGGTAAAAGACCCAGGTTTTGTTGCTGCTGTTGAAATAATGCAGCGACCACTGGACCAGGTCGGAATGGTACCTGAACTGGGCCACCGGTCGCATCAGCCATCGGCCCTGTTCAAGGTAGGCCCAGCGCTCCTCAATCAGGGAGACCCGGTCGCCGCCGATGCGAAAGGTCAGCCGGGTGTGGTTCTGTTCGCAGCACGGCTCACGCTTGTCGCAGTATGCGGTCAGCAGTTTTTCGGCTGATTTTCTGAGCAGTTCCGGAAGCGCCATGGCTGAGTGTCCGGTCCCTTAGTGGTTTCAGGTTCT
>JAQYWA010000116.1 GCA_030145265.1 Desulfuromonas sp.
ACACTGCGGGGCGTCAACCGCCCTCCCCGATGGTTGAGAAACAGCGGGTCATCGCCGGCAACCGCCCCTCGCGATTCGAGATAATACTGCAGGGCCCGGATGGCCGGCTGACCGATGGGAACGATCCGCTCCTTGCTCCCCTTGCCGAGCACCCGCACCAGACCTTCGACCAGATCGACGCTGGCCACGTTCAGACCGGTCAATTCACTGACCCGCAGCCCGCAGGAATAAAAGGTTTCCAAAATGGCCCGGTCGCGCAGGCCGAGCGGATCGCCCTGCTGGGCACTGTCAAGCAGGGCATAGGCCTCGTCCACCGACAGGGTCTGGGGAAGGTATTTCTCCTGACGCGGAGTGGAAACCAGCTCGCCGGGATTGACCTCAAGCACCCCCTCGCGAACCAGGAAACGGAAGAACGTGCGCAGCGCGGCCAGCTTTCGGCCAATGCTCGATTTCTTGTGGGTTTTGTGCAACTGCGCCAGGTAGCGGCGCAGCACGATCTGGTCTACCCGCCGGATCGACTCGGAACCAGAGCCCGAACCGGCGGGCAGGGTTTCGAGAAACAGGCGGAAGGCTTCAAGGTCGCGCAGGTAAGCGAGCCGGGTATGGGGGGAGACATTGCGTTCGTCGGCCAGGTGCCGATCGAAGCGAGCGATAAGTTCACGCATAGGACCTCCCTTCACAATGGCTACAGGTTAGCATATTCCGCTGTCCCATACTGCACTTTCTGGCGGAAAGCCCCACGTGCAAAAACCGGGATCAGCGATACAATTAGATTTAACGTTAATCAGAAGGAACACGTCATGCCGACCGAAGAACACTACTGGCACGCTCAAGACCAGATCAGCCGCCTGGGGGAACTGACCACCTGCGACCCGCAGGACAAAGAACTGCCTCTGCGTCGGGATGTTCGCTCGCTGGGCTACCTGCTCGGAACGGTGATCCGGGAACAAGCCGGTCAGAAAACCTTTGCAACCGAAGAGCAGCTCAGGCGCCTGTCCATCCGCCACCGGGAACTCGAAAACGCCCTCAGTGTCGAGCAGGCTGATGGCGACGCCGAGCGCGAACTCCTGGGGCAGGCGGCGAGTCTCATCGCCAACATGAGCGTGGCCGATGCCTACCATGTCACCAAAGCCTTCGCCACCTTTTTCGAACTCACCAATCTGGCGGAGACCCGACACCACAAACGTCGCGGCCTGGCCCACCGCGTCAATAAGGTCCCGGAGAAACCGGGGACTATCCGGGCCACCCTGCAAAGGATGAAAGACGCCGGGATTTCAGCCGAACAGACGCTCGACTGGCTGAACTGTATCGAAGTCACCCCGGTCTTCACCGCCCACCCCACCGAAGTAGCAAGAAGGGTGGTGCTGTTCAAGCGCCGCCGCATCGCCGCCGAACTGGAAAAAATCGACCGTCTGCCCATTGCCGAAACCGATGTGGCAGGGATCCAGCAGACCATCCTGGCCGAGATCACCGCCCTCTGGCAATCCGATGAAGTACGCCGAAAAAAACCGGAGGTGCGCGACGAAATCGTCATGGGCCTCGACCATTACTCGGTTTCGCTCTTTTCGCCGATCGCCCCGCTCTACGAATCGATCACCCGTCATTTCAACGAGGTTTTCCAGAGCGACCTTTCGCCGACGGACATCCCTACGGTGCTGCGCTTCGGCTCGTGGATCGGCGGCGACCGCGACGGCAATCCGTTCGTCTCCCCGGAAAGCACCCGCGACGCCCTGCAGCAGGCCCGGGAAAAGATTCTGAACAATTATCTCGACTCGCTGGATGAGTTGCGCCAGCTGCTGACCCCCTCGACCTACCAGGTCGGCGCCTTTGTGCCGCTGCGGCAGGCCCTGGAAAGCTACGGACACGAATTTCCTGAGGCCATGGGCGAGCTTGACAGCCTGCCGCAAGGGGAGTTGAATCGCCGCCTGCTGACCCTGATGCGACACCGCCTGCGTCGCACCCTGGCGGCCCCGGGCGCCCCGGATGCCTACCCGAACGAAGCGGCCTTTGAGCAAGACCTGCAGTTGCTGGACGACAGCCTGCGCGCCTGTGGCGCCCGACGACTGGCCCGTCAACTGATCGAACCGTTGCGCCGGCGCTTGGCCACCTTCGGCTTCTACCTGCACTCCCTCGATATTCGTCAGCACGCAAAAGTCCATGCCGAAGCCCTGACTGAACTGGCTGTTGGATCCGGGCATGTAGCGGATCCGAACGATCCGCTGCCAGCACCGCCATCGCAACAGACCGGCTCTCTGCTCGAAACCCTGCGCGCCATCGCCGGTTTGAAAAACGACTTTCCACCACAGGCCATCCGCAGTTACATCATCAGCGGCGCCACCTCGGTACAGGACGTGCTGTCGCTGATCTGGCTGATGGAGCTGGGGGGAATTTCCGTCGCCGCCCGACCGGGAAAGAACGATCCGGGGCTGATGCCGGTCCCCCTGTTCGAATCGATCGAAGACCTGCGCAACGCCCCCGCCATCTGTCGCGACCTCTGGAGCCGGACCGACTATGCGCCCTATCTTGATTCCTGGGGGCGCTGGCAGGAGGTGATGCTCGGCTACTCCGATTCCAACAAGGACGGCGGCATGCTCACCAGCAGCTGGGAGATCTTCAAAGCCCACCGGGCCCTGCACCGGGTCGCCGAGGAGTGCGGGATCAAACTGCGCCTCTTTCATGGCCGCGGCGGCACCGTCGGCCGCGGCGGCGGACCGACCCACCGGGCCATCATCGCCCAGCCGGAAGGGTCATTTACCGGCGCCTTCAAAGTCACCGAACAGGGTGAAGTCATCCATTTCAAGTACTCGGACCCATCCCTGGCTCAGCGTAATCTCGAGCTGATGATCGCCGCCTCCCTCGAAGCACTGGCCCGCACCGGCCTGGTCGAAACCGCCCCCGAGAGCGCCTGGGAAGCCGCACTTGAAGAGATGTCGGTCTGCGCCTTCGCCTGCTACCGGGCAAAGATCGCCGAGAACCCGGATATCCTCCCCTACTTTGAACAAGCCACCCCGGTGCGCGAATTTGAACTGGCCAAGATCGGTTCGCGGCCGTCACGCCGCAGCAAGGGGCAGAGCCTTGACGACCTGCGCGCCATTCCCTGGGGCTTCGGCTGGATTCAGAGCCGACTGTTGGTCCCGGCCTGGTTCGGGGTCGGCACCGCCTTTGAAACCTTCGCCGCCAAAGGCGACAACGCGCGCGAGCTGCTGCGCACCATGATGACACGGTTCCCCTTTTTCTTCGACATGGTGCGCAACGTAGAGATGGCCCTGGCCAAGGTCGATATTCCGCTGGCCCACCACTATGCCGGGCTGATCGAGGATACCGAACTGCGCCAACGGGTGCTGCCGATGCTGATCGACGAATTCTTGCGCACTCGGCGCATGATCCTCGAAGTAACCGGCCAGCAGCGCCTGCTCGAAACCAACCCCGACCTGGCCCACTCGCTGAAACTGCGCAATCCCTACGTCGACCCGATGAGCCTGATTCAGGTCGAGCTGCTGCGCCGCAAGCGCGCCGGGCAGGGCAGCGACGAACTCGACTACGTGCTGGCCGCCACCATCAACGGCATCTCGGCAGGGCTGAGAAATACCGGGTGACACCACGCCAGGTCAGCAGCGGCTGCCGCCTGAACCAAAGCATTTCCTGGGACATGAGCTATATTTCAAAGTTAAAAGAGGTCATTATGGCAAGCCTGAAAGATTGTGAAACTCCCGATTACCACGATATGCACATGTGCAAGCTTCGCAAGAAAGGGCTGATGGAGGAGATCGACCGACGCTCCGCCAACCCTACCGTGGTCTGCAACAAGTGCGGTGCCCGGGCCAATGAAAACCGCGACCTCTGCCAGCCGCGCCCCTGCCAGCCTTGACCGGCACCACGCCCCCCAAACCACAATCGCTATCCGAGGCCAGAAGACGTCATGCCGGAAACGGCCGGTGGGATAATTTCGCCCGGCGCATCCTGAATCATCCGGAGATCCGCCGGCAGCTGTGGCAACAGCAACAGGGGCAATGCGCCCACTGCAGCAAGCCACTGAAACAAGCGCGGATCTCCGTCCACCATCTCAGCTACGAACACTTCTGCGTCACCGACCAGGCGGGTCCCGTACGGGGCCAGCGCGGCCGATGCCCTCCCTGCCAGAAGTGTAACAGCGTATCCGCCTGCCTCGAACGGCTGGAGGCGCTTTGCCGTCTCTGCCACCGCCGTCTGCACCGAGCTAAACCCCAAAAATAGCGGCGACTTATGCCCCCATTAGGCGTTGACGCTCCCCCGCCTGCATGCCATAATTGCTTCTCCCAACGGAGGACTTATGTTTATTCTTTTGGCCCTATTAGCCGCCGTGTTCGGAATTTCGGCCGGTTTTGTCGCAAGCAGCAGCCTGTTTGCCTGGTACGAGCAGGCCAACCGGCAACCGCAGCTGATGACTAAGCGCTTTGCCCTGCAGCGGCTGTGGTTCGCCCTGCGCTTCATGGCCCTGGAAACCGTCTGCCTGTTTGTAACGGTACTGCTGCACCCCCTGGGCTGGATGCGCCCGTGGAAACGGAACGTAAACCGGGAAACGGTACCGGTGTTACTGCTGCACGGGCTCTTTCACAACCGGGCCTGCTGGCTGTGGCTGCGGCTGCGCCTGCTGTTGAGGGGCAATCGCTCACTGCATAGCATCAATCTCCCCCCCTGGAAGGATGTCGAATCTCTCACCGAACGGGTCGCCAAAAAAGTCGACGAACTGCGCCATGCCAGCGGCGCAACTAAAGTCCATCTGGTCGGCCATTCGATGGGCGGCATCATTGCCCGCAATTACCTGCAAATTCGCGGCGGGGCCCAGAAGGTCGACCGCTGCGTACTCATCGCGGCACCCAACAACGGCTCACGGTTGGCCGCGCTGGCCCTGTCGCCGCTGGCGACCGTCCTGATGCCGGGCTCGGAACTACTGCAGCGTCTGGCGACTGCGCCGATTCCCCCAGAAGCCAGGGTGACCACCATCTACAGCTGCCATGACAATATCGTGCTACCACCCGAAAGCTCCCGGCTCAACGGGGCGGAGAACATCGAACTGGCAGGTGTCGGCCACGCGACCCTGCTGTATCATCCCCGAACCCTGCAAGCGCTCCACACCATCCTGTCAGGAAAGACTCCATGATCACCATCGACGTCTCCAGCCGGCGCCAGGTCGAAATGATCGATGTCACCGAGCAGGTCCGCGAATCGATCCGCCAGTCGAATATCCAGACCGGCATGGCCGTAATCTTCACCCCGCACACCACGGCCGCCGTGACCATCAACGAAAATGCCGATCCCGACGTGGTGAGCGACCTGGTCATGGAACTGAACAAGATCGTTCCCTTCGATGACCACTACCGCCACGCCGAGGGGAACAGCGCGGCGCACCTGAAAAGCAGCCTGGTCAGCGCCAGCGAAACGATCATCGTCGATGGCGGCGCCCCCGTGCTCGGCACCTGGCAGGGAATCTATTTCTGTGAATTCGACGGACCAAGGCGACGCAAGCTGCACATCCAGGTCATCGGCACATGAAGCCGCTGGTTTCTCTGCGGGCGGCCGCCAGCTACGACCGCCCCGTCATCGCAGCGGCGCTTGACGAACTGCTGGCCCCGTTGGGCGGCATGGCGGCTTTCGTCCAACCGGGTCAGAAAGTACTGATCAAACCCAACCTGCTGTCGGCCAAGGCCCCGGAAAAAGCCGTCACCACCCATCCAGAAGTGGTGCGGGCGGTCATCCGCATGGCCCAGCAGGCCGGCGGCATCGTCGCCGTGGGCGATTCGCCGGGCGTCGGCGCCCCCCGCCATGTGGCGGCACGTTGCGGCATCCTCGCGGTTATCGAGGAAACCGGCGCGACCTTCGCCCCCTTCAGTGAATCGGTAAAAGTCCGCCCTTTCGGGGGCACTTTTCACGAACTTGAAATCGCCCGCGACATCCTTGACGCCGATGTCATCATCAACCTGCCCAAACTGAAAACCCACCAAATGATGGGCTTTACCTGCGCCGTCAAGAACCTTTTCGGTGCCGTGGTCGGCATGCGCAAGCCGCGGCTGCACCTGCAAGCCGGAACCGACAAAGCTTTTTTCGCTCTGATGCTGCTCGAACTGGCCGAACACATCCGCCCCGCCCTGTCGATCGTCGATGCCGTCACCGGCATGGAAGGCGACGGACCCGGCAGCGGCGATCCGGTCCATATCGGCGCATTGCTGGCCGGCGCCGACCCGCTGGCGGTGGACACCGTAGCCGCCGACTTGGTGCGACTGGCCCCGGAACAGAATTGGCCGCAAAAAATCGCCCGTCAGACCAATCGCTGCGGCAGCCGCCTCGACGAGGTGGAAACAATCGGCGACGCCCTGGAGGGGCTGCGCCCCAAAAGCTTTCGGCCTTCGAAGACCGCCGACGTCAATTTCGGCCTCCCCCCGTTCCTCAAGAACCGCCTGCGCCGCAGTCTGACCGCCTTGCCAGCCGTCGACCTGTCACGCTGCGAGGCCTGCGGCCTGTGTGTCAAACATTGTCCGCCCGAAGCCATGAGCCTCGCCAGCAATCGGCTGCACATTGACTACAAGCGCTGCATCGGCTGTTTCTGCTGCCAGGAACTCTGCCCGCACGCAGCGCTGCTGACCCGTCAGGGGCTGCTGCTGCGACTGAGCCGGTTTCTGCAGAGGCGGCCGACAACGC
>JAQYWA010000560.1 GCA_030145265.1 Desulfuromonas sp.
TGCAGGGTGTTGCGGGCCCCGGGGTAGTCGCCGGTTTTCTGGATTTTTTCCAGGGCCGTTTCGTACAGGGTTTCCGGGGACGCCTGCACCGCCGCGGGGACGGTGGCGGCGGCCGGTTTTTCTTCGAGCTGGATGAGCCGGTCTTCGAGCGAGCTGAGCTTGAGGCCGAGATCGTCGCGCATCAGGCCCATGTCCGAGCGCAGTTCTTCGCGGTCGCGTGATTGGTCATCGAAGCGCCCGTTAAACGACTGGATATCGACTTTTACGGTATCGACAGTCACCTGCAGATCGGCCTGGTTGCGGCTGAGCATATCCAGGCGTTGCTCGAGTTCCCCGGCCAGGCTTTTGCCTTGGGTGGCGAGACTCAATTCGGCGCTGGCCAGGCGTTTTTTCATTTCTACGAGGTCCCGTTCCATGCGCAGTTCGCGCTGGGTCGGGATACACCCCGTGACGATTGCCAGCAGGGCAAGCAGCAGCAGAGAGTGTTTGATCCGACGATTCATGGCTCAGGTTCCTTTGTTAACAAAAACGGCCGCGCCTGGGCGCGGCCGTTTGGATGATGCGATGATGATCAGCGTGCGTCCCTGAATTCGGCCCGGCGGTTCTTGGCCCAGGCGCTTTCCGAGCGGCTCGGATCGAGGGGCATTTCCTCACCGTAGGAGATGATGGTCAGGCGAGTGGGGTCGATACCGAGGGAAACCATGTAGTTTTTGGTGGCACTGGCGCGGCGCTCGCCTAGGGCCAGGTTGTATTCGTCTGAACCGCGCTCGTCGCAGTGCCCTTCGATGCGGACCTTGAGCCCGGGATTGTTTTTCATGTAGTCGGCATTCTGGGCCAGAATGCCGCGGGCTTCGGTCGTCAGGGTGAACTGGTCGAATTCGAAGACGATGCGGCTCAGGCCGGCTGCGGTGCCGTTACCCATGGCTGACGAATCGTAGCCGGTACCGTCGCCGACTGCCTGGTCGGATATCGAGCTGTCGCCGTAGCCGGCAACATCATCGGACGGGAGGGTCGAGACAACGGGATCGCCCATGGGGTCGACGACGACGGAAGTTGATTTCTTGGCGCAACCGGACATCAGGGTAGCAGCCAGAGTAACGGCCAGAAATAGACACAGGGTATGCTTTTTCATAATCTAGAGCTCCTTAGGCAAAGACAGACAGCGGATGACAGAAACCCAGTAAGGATTTTTAGGCCATTGAAAAACCACCTAATTATACAGAAACGGTTAAAAAAAACAATTATATTACCATTCGCCCGACCAGGCCGGATGGCTGCAGTCACCGCCAGGTGGAGAAACGCGTCGGTTGCCGCTGCCATCGGCCCGCATGATGTAGATAGC
>JAQYWA010000561.1 GCA_030145265.1 Desulfuromonas sp.
CTCGGTCTCGAAATTCCATTTCTGAAAATCCCGGTGCGTCCCGGACGCAATATTACCACCATCGTTGAAGTTGCGGCCCGCAACCAGCTTCTCAAGGAAATGGGCTACCACAGCGCCGTGGAATTCCAGGATCGCCTGGAAAAACGCATGGCGGAAACAGCCTGGCTGCATTCCCATTCCATCATCGGGGATAATCTTGAATAGCCGCAATCGTGTCATTATCATTACCGGGCTGTCCGGGTCGGGCAAAAGTTCGGCGGCCCGCGCCCTTGAGGACGAGGGCTTTTTCGTCGTCGACAATCTGCCGCTGGCCCTGCTCTCCAAGTTTCTCGACCTGGCCGAGCAGGGGGTGCGCTTCACTTCTGAGGTTGCGGTTGTTATCGATGTGCGCAATCGCGATTTTCTGGCCGGTTTTGAAAGCACCCTCGAGGCGGTGAGACAAGCCGGCCATGTGCTTGAAATCTATTTTCTCGATGCTTCCGATGAGGCCCTGACCCGGCGCTATTCGGAAACCCGCCGTCGACACCCCCTCGGCCTGCAGGGGGGGGTAGCTGAAGGTATCCGCCAAGAGCGACAGTTGCTCGCCGGTCTGCGTGGCCAGGCTACGGCCATCGTCGACTCTTCCAGGCTGACGCCTCACCAGCTTAGATCCAAGATCGTCCGTCTCATCCGCGGCGACGAGAATGTCCTGCCTTTGGTCGTCTTGTTGCAATCCTTTGGTTTTCGTTACGGACTTCCGGCCGAATCGGACGTGGTGATGGATGTACGGTTCCTGCCGAATCCGCATTTTGTTCCCGATCTGCAGCCGTTGACCGGAGTCGACAGCAACGTCAGTGACTACGTGCTGCGTCAGCCGGAAACCCATGAATTCCTGACCCGTTTTGAAGACTTATTCGCTTTTCTGCTGCCCCAGTATCAACGAGAAGGTAAAAGTTACCTGACCGTATCCATTGGCTGCACTGGTGGCCGGCATCGGAGTGTGGCCATTGTCGAAGCCCTGAGGGCGTGTTTTTCTTCCACGGGCGTTACGCTTGAGGTGGTTCATCGGGATATCGCCAAGGGGTAAACATGATTGGACTGGTAATCGCAACTCACGCCCGACTGGGTGAAGAACTTTTCAACGCATCGGAAATGATCATTGGGCCGACTGAAAAAGCTCGTGCTGTGAGTATCTGCATGGGTGACAGCGTCGAGAGTATCCGGGAGCGGATCAAGACTGCCATTGCCGAGGTCGGGGCGGACGGCGAAGGTGTCGTCATCATGACCGATATGTTAGGCGGTACTCCTTCCAACATCAGCTTGTCCTTTCTTGAAACTGAGCGGATTGAAGTGCTCACCGG
>JAQYWA010000562.1 GCA_030145265.1 Desulfuromonas sp.
CGCTCGTTTTCAGCTCGGCGAGGGGATTGAAAAGCGCGATGACGATTTTGCCTCGGAAGTGGCGTCTCTCGTTAAGTAATCGAACAACTGGTCGACACTCTGAACAGAGCTTCCCCTGCGGGGGGAGCCCGACGGGATGCAACATGGCTGACGTAAAACCGGTTTATAAGAAAATCCTGCTCAAACTCAGCGGTGAGGCCCTGGCCGGAAAACAGGGGTACGGCATCGACCCCGAGGTGATCGCTGATATCGCCGAAGAAATTCGCGAAGTAATTGAACTCGGTGTTCAGGTTGCCTTGGTCATTGGTGGCGGGAATATTTTCCGTGGGGTGGCGGCGGCCTCGCGGGGCATGGATCGCGCTAGTGCCGACTATATGGGCATGCTGGCAACGGTTATGAACAGTCTGGCCATGCAGGATGCGTTGGAAAAAGTCGGCGTGGTGACCCGTGTGCAGTCGGCGATTGAAATGCAGGAAGTTGCCGAACCGTATATTCGCCGACGCGCCGTTCGGCACCTGGAGAAGGGACGGGTGGTGATTTTTGCCGCCGGGACCGGCAATCCTTACTTTACTACCGATACTGCCGCCAGCCTGCGTGCCATGGAGATCGGCGCCGAGGTCATTCTCAAGGCAACCAAGGTCGACGGAGTCTACAATGTCGACCCGGCCACGGACAAGGATGCCGTCAAGTTCCTCAGCCTCACCTATCTTGATGTGCTGAAGATGGGGCTGCAGGTCATGGATGCCACGGCCACCTCGCTTTGTATGGACAACAGCCTCCCTATCGTGGTCTTCGATCTGACTTCCCGGGGCAACATCAAACGGGTGGTCCTTGGCGAGCCGATCGGGACGATCGTCAAAGGAGATTGAATCCCATGACCAAAGATATCCTGAAAAATGCCCGCCTGGGGATGGATAAGTCCATCGAGTCTTTGAAAAAGGACTTCACCAGGGTTCGTACCGGGAGAGCTTCTGTTTCATTGTTCGATGATGTGAAGGTCGATTACTACGGGACGCCGACCCCGCTCAACCAGGTCTGCTCCCTGGTCGTGCCCGAACCCCGGCTGATCACCATTCAGCCCTGGGAAAAGAAACTGATGCCGGCGATTGAAAAGGCCATCTTCAAGTCCGATCTGGGCTTGAACCCGACTTCGGACGGGGAGCTGATTCGTATCGTGATTCCGCCTTTGACCGAAGAGCGCCGTAAAGAAATGGCCAAGCAGCTCAAGCGCATGGGTGAAGAGGCCAGAATTTCCATTCGCAATGTGCGCCGTGAGGCCAACGATGCGGTAAAAAAGCTTGCCAAAGACAAAGAAATCTCTGAAGATGACGCCAAGCG
>JAQYWA010000117.1 GCA_030145265.1 Desulfuromonas sp.
TTCGCCCTCAAATGGCAACCATTCGGGCAGTGCATAGCAGGGTCACGGCATGAAGCGGGGTCGCGTCTACACTTTCCACAAAATGAAATGTGTAGACGCGACCCCCTAGCAGACCGCGGCCGGTTGCCAGACAACCGGCCGGGCTGTGACGTTTTGTCCGCCTGCACGCAATTGTGTGCAGCCCTGACTAATGTCGTCCCCTCGTGTATTTTCAGTTCAGGCCTTCCCCTGTTTCGGACTAAAACCCTGGGGGGCGCCCCCTGCTGGCGACTTACTCTCTTTGCTTGGCCAAAGAGTAATCAGAGAAACTACTCCGCTCCTTGCCCTTTGGGTCCCCTGCGCTTACTCCGCCGGTTCCGGGGCGAGATCCTCGCTCAGCGGTCTGCGTTGCCGGCCGGCCAGGGACCAGGCGGCACTTCCGAGCAGCCAGACGGTCAGCAGCAGGATCACCAGCGAGAGGGAAAAGAGCAGGGTGTTGCCGGTCGCATGGAACTTCTGCAGGTTGATGACCATGGCCCAGGTCGTCATGCCGAGCATGAAGATCATCGGCAGCAGGGTCACCAGGATGTTTTTCCCCTTCTTGGCCAGGTAGACGGTGGCGACGGTCAGGCCGAGGGCCGCGAGCAGTTGGTTGAGGGCGCCGAACATGGGCCACAGCATCAGCGCACCCTTGGCTCCCGGCTGGGCAAAGCAGAGCAGCGCGGCGAGGACCACCACGGTCAGGGTTGCCACGTAGTGGTTGTTGAAGGGGCGAGCCACAATCCCGTCGCGATTGCGGAAAATTTCTTGTAGCGAAAGGCGCTGGATGCGGGTGGCCGAGTCAAGGGTAGTGCCGGCGAAGGAGACGATGAATACCGCCATGATCGATTTGCCCAAGGCCGCGGGGATGCCCAGGGCGGCCAGCAGGTTGGCGGCGCCGACCACGAAGGCTTCGATCTTGGCGCCCAGGCCCTGGGCCGATGCCCAGCTCGCGTAATGGACGCGGAACGCCTCGCCGCCGGTGAAGAGTTCGCCCCCCTTGGTCAGCCCCATGCCGAGGCCGCCGGCGATGGCCACCACCACCAGGGTCGCCAGCAGCCCCTCGATGAGCATGCCGCCATAGCCGATGGCGAGCATGTCCTCTTCGCGGTCAATCTGCTTCACCGAGGTGCCCGAGGAAGCCAGGGAATGAAAGCCCGAGATGGCGCCGCAGGCAATGGTGATGAACAGCAGGGGGAACAGCGGCGGGATGTCGGTCCCGGCGGCAAAGGCCGCCGGGTTGATGGCCGGTGCGGTGATGGCCGGGTGGGCGACGCAAACCCCAAGCGCCAGCAGGGCCATGGCAATCATCAGCTGATGCGAATTGATGTAATCGCGGGGCTGCAGCAGCAGGTTGACCGGCAGGGTCGAGGCGATAAAGGCGTAGGCCAGCAGCACCAGGGTCCAGGTGACCACCGGGGAGCCCATAAGCGGCGGGATCGTTATCGGCACGTAGAGGCCGAGCCAGACGGTCAGGTACATCAGGCCGACCGCCAGGATCGAGTAAAGCAGGTCATTTTTGCCATTGCGGATCTGCCGTCCCAGCCAGATGGCGATGGGGATTTCGAGCCACACCGGCAGCACGGCCTGGGGATACATGGTAAAGAGGATTCCCATAATCAGGGCGAAGATGGCCACGACGATCCAGAGCAGAAACTGGATGATGACCTGGAAGGCATAGCGGGTGCTCGGGCTGATCAGGTTGCCGGTAAGGTCGCCCAGGGTTTTGCCCCGATGGCGGGCGCTGATGACCATGGCCGAAAAGTCATGGACCGCTCCCATGAAGATCGATCCGAACAGCACCCACAGGGTCGCCGGCAGCCAGCCCCAGATAATGCCGATGGCTGGGCCGACGATGGGGCCGAGCCCGGCGATGGTGGTGAAATGGTGCCCGAGCACGATGTGTTTTTTTGATGGCACATAGTCGATGTCGTCGCGAAAACGGTGCGCCGGCATTCGATTGCGGTTGGACAACTGAAAAATCCGGCGGCCGAGGAAACGACCGTAGAGGCGGTAGGCGACGAGGTAACCGGCGGCGGCAAGAAGAACATAAACGAGGGAGTTCATGTGATTCCTCCAGTAATGAAATTGGAAATGAGAAAATTAGTATTTACTCCTCAAGGGGCATCCTGTCAATACCCCCCAAGGTAATCCAGCAGCGACATGGATATTGCCAGCGATTCAGGGTGAACAAATGGTGCAAACGGTTCAATTCTGCTACGCTTCATAAAATATGATCTTTAGAGTGCTGGCAGACTGTCGGCCTGGGAGCTGTGCGTGGAGGCGAATCAGATACGTCGGAATTTGAGCGAAATTTTCGCGGCCGCACTGGAGCGGGTCAGCCCATACTCCATGATTCGAAACCATGTTCGTCTCAAAGATAACACCCTTCTGGTCGAGAGCGATCGTCGCCAGATCGTGGTCGACCTGAACCATTTTCACCGGATCCTCCTGCTCGGTGCCGGAAAGGCCTCGGCACCCATGGCCCGGGCGCTGGAAGAAATCCTCGGTACGCGCATCAACGACGGATTGGTCTGCGTCAAATATGGGCACGCAGAACCGTTAGCGCACGCCGATATCGTCGAGGCCGGACATCCGGTTCCCGATGACAGCGGCGTGCAGGCAGCCAGGCGGATGAGTGGGCTGGCCGCCGCGGCCGATGCCGAGACCCTGGTGATCAACTGTATTTCCGGCGGCGGCTCGGCGCTGCTCCCCAGCCCGCTCGATAGCCATAGCAGTGGTGGTCTGGTCGAGCTGACCCTCGATGACAAACAGTGCATCACCGGCGCCCTGCTCGGATGCGGCGCCGGTATCCGCGAAATAAACTGCGTGCGCAAACACCTTTCGGGACTCAAAGGGGGGCGACTGGCGGCGCTGCTGCATCCGGCCCGCAGCCTCAATTTCATCCTCTCCGACGTCATCGGCGACGATCTCAGCAGCATCGCTTCGGGGATGACCAGCCCCGACCCGACCACTTTTACCGATGCGCTGGGAGTGATTGAGCGCTATGGTCTGCGTGGCAAGATCCCCGCACCGGTAATTCGCGCGCTGGAGTTTGGCCAGCAGGGACGCCTCGTCGAAACTCCCAAGCCGGGCGACCCGTTTTTTGCCAAAGTCGACAATGTGGTGGTCGGCAGCAACCGACTGGCGCTGCAGGCCGCCGCCGCGAGGGCCCGATCGCTCGGTTTTCCGGTCCAGATGCTGGAAGCTCCCCTTTGCGGCGAGGCCCGGGATGAGGCCCGAATGCTGGCTGGCCTTGCCCGCCAGGCGGCCCTGGCGGTTGAATCGGCGCAGCGGCCGCTCTGCCTGCTGGCTGGCGGGGAGACGGTGGTGACCCTGCGGGGGACGGGAAAGGGGGGACGCAACCAGGAGTTGGCGCTGGCTTTTCTCGAGCAAATGGCCGGCTGGGGGGAGGAAAAGGAACGGGTCAGTTTTCTATCCGCCGCCACCGACGGCAACGACGGGCCGACCGACGCGGCCGGGGCGTTCGCCGATGCCGAGGCGCTGCGTTGGGCCGGCGAGCGGGGGCTGAGTATAGGAGCCTGTCTTGCCGACAACGACGCTTATCACTTTTTCGAGGCTACCGGGGCATTGCTCAAAACCGGGCCAACCAATACCAATGTTTGTGATATGCAAATCGCCTTGATTGTTTGAGCCGTGTTGCCGTCTGCGCATGTCCGGTGCGGTCAATATTCCTTGTACTCTGCCTGCCCTCTGTCCACCAGTTCGTCGTTGATATTCACGTAGTCGCCGTTTTCAGGCAGCCAGATTTCGACGAGATAACGGCCCTACTTCCCCTTGTCGTCTTTTTCGGTCTGCAGCAGCACCTCTTTGCTTTCGACCGAATGTTTGCATATTATGGCCAAGTCCGGCCACCCATTCTTACTAGAAAACCGCCAGCCATTATTGCTTCAAACCCGCCATCTTTAATTTCCATAAGTTGGCGGTATGGCGTCTTATAAGTCCATAGGTAAAGATGGAGGGAATCGTGGAACAACTTTTTGGCAAAACCACTCCGGCGTGTCAAATCCAGTGACTACCTGAGAAAGGTTAAAGGCCCCTTCTGGTTTTCCGATTGGACTTTTCTTGAGTCTTGGGGGTGGTGAGATATCAGACAATCAACAATTCGCCCACGATGAAAATTCAAATATCACCTACGTTATATCAGTGTACTGAGTGCCAGATAATTAAATCAAATCCCTATATTTGGTTGACGCTAAAAGACCTCATTCGATTCAAAGCAAACGCCAATTCAAAAGAGCGGAACTGGGCAAAATGACCGGAAATCTTTTCACTGAGAATATCTAGTCCGTTTTCCTCAAGATCTGCCATAACTAAGTCAATTACTTGCTTCAGGGTTCTTTTTCCATTCATATACTTCCTAGCATAAAGCATAGAAAAACCGATCGCCTTTGTCTGTGACAGCTCAATTAACTGCTCAAGGTCAGTCAGGTCGATTTTGTTTCTGCCAAAATGCAGGGTATTTACCTCCGTTGTATAGAGACGCCACTTTCTGTGCTCACTCATCGGGTCAACACTTTCAGGAACTGGAATGCGTGCTTTGGGTTGAATTGGGTATTCAACATCCTCTTTTATTCTTTTTGTTGGATATTTGCGAATGATGTCCTTTGCCTGAGCAGAGACATCTTCCGGATTATATTTGATCATTTGGATTACATTATCAGCCACTTCAAAATAGTCTCCCACTCCACCCAATGCGAGAATTGTCGATATCTTTTTTTCAACGTAAAGCTGACGGACTTTATCAATATATGAAGTAATCGGTTCATCTGATTTTTTTACCAATTTCTGCATATACATATCACGGATCATAAAATTAGTGGCGCAGGTATCCTCATCCATCAGAATTACCTTTGCACCCACCTCCATGGCCTCGATAATATTTACCGCCTGGGAGGTACTGCCACTGGCATTTTCAGTAGTAAAATCGCTGGTATCTTCGCGAAATGGGAGATTCCTGATAAAGGGGGAAATGTCTGTCTTAACCACATGTCTGCCACTATAGGCCCTTACCTTCACAGTCACTGCCAATGATACACACTGTTCCCTGCCGTCTCCGGCTATATGGTCATATACACCCATCTCGATTGCCTGGAGAAGGGTCGATTTACCATGATAACCACCACCGACAAGCAGGGTGATGCCTTCTGGGATTCCCATACCGGTTGTTTTCCCGGCATAAGGTAGATCAATTTCTGTTTTCAAACTTTCAGGGGATTTAAACGGTATTACCGAGCCTCTGTTCATGGCGCGGTCACTGGTGCCGCTTTCCCTGGGCAGAATAGCGCCATCCGCTACAAAAGCCACCAGACCTATATCAGGCAGTTTCTCCCGCAAAAACTCTGCATCTATGGCAGTATGTATGTGAGACAGTAGCTGATCTCTATCCGTATGATCCCGATGCAATGACAACCTGACAATTTCCGGTAGCTCATCAAGCAGCATTTTAACGGCCAGCTTAGCTTTGATGTTTCTTCTGGATGCCGGGAGACCGACAAAGCAGCGAATTTCCAGTATGTTTTCATTGATGACAACCGAGCTTCGCGCCAGGATTGTCTGTTCCGGTTCATTTATAGTTATGATACCACTGTAACCGGTACCCCGCCTTTTACCGGCAATTTTAGTACTATTATAGAAAAATTGACGGGCATAAAAATCCCGACAGGCAATTTCCCCAATTTTTGAATCGATCATTTCACCTTCAATTATCGTATCATTCAAGGGAAATTGAACCCGATAAATCCCAGTATGAGGAGGGGCGTAAGGGTCTTTTGGGATCTGGTCGATAATTAATGCAAACTGTTTAAAATCATAGGTCCCAATCAATGATTGAAAGGCCCCATAATCCTTTCCGTCTAATGGGGTAATTCTTTTTTGAAGTTGATCTTTTGTCACCTTTATCTTCCTCAATGAAATTGGATAAATGATATACAATTATTCAGAAAGAAAGCTAACGAAGTGATTAAGAAGTTTTTCTAGACTTTATCCCCCTTTTGCCCCTTGTCAAACACTGAGAAAGGCTTACAATTGGCGCAATCATTTGAAATGACATCACTCTGTAGTCGAATAACACCCCAATTTTTATACTTAAAAATGATCGTATATCTTCCCATGCTTATTATCCCCAAAGACATTCTCGCCAACGACATTGGCACCCGCCGAACCTATAGATGAAAAGACGGCCCACCGAGAATGGCAAGGCCGTCTTATTTGTTGTGTCAGAATGTTTTCCTGTCGATTACCTGCTATTTACAGCGGTTCCTATAACCCCTGCATTACGAGAAAGGCCCACTCCGGAAACAGGGTGGGCCTTTTCGATATCTGACATGTGGTAATTTATGGGAATGAAATTTTTCTACAGCCTCAACGGTAGAGATAAGCGGCAGCGAACAATTTGCGACCCACCGAATTTTTCAAAATTTAGCAGCCTGCGTTTTCCGTCCGCTTGTAATAGTAAGTATCCCCCGGTAAAACCGGGGGCTTTATTTGTTAGCCCCTCAAAGGGGCCGAAAGTCAAAACCGTTATCCATCGGAGCACAGAGTTTATAGGGACGAACGGCGCTGGCAGTCAGCGGAGGAGTAGCGCCAATGACCA
>JAQYWA010000118.1 GCA_030145265.1 Desulfuromonas sp.
AGCAGCCCGATGCCCAGGTAGGTAAAGAGTACGATGCCGAAACCGGCGACCGACAGCAGGGCATAGCCGGTCCCCTGCCAGCGCCTGACGAACTTGGCGTGACACATGCCGCCGTAGAAGAGCCAGACCAGAAACGACATGAGTCCCTTGATGTTCCAGGAAAAGTAGTAGCCCCAGGCGACGTAGGCCCAGATGCTGCCGAAAATCATGCATAGGGTGAAAAAGCAGAATCCGAGAAAAATCGACTCTTCGTTCAATTGGCGCAACAGGGCCAGTTCCGGCAGGAGCTGGGTGGATCGGCGCTTCTGCACCAGGTAAAGCACGCCGATGGAGAAGGCCATGGCAAAAAAGGCGTAACCGAGAAACGAGAAGGCGATGTGCAGGGTGAACAGGGGGGTGTCCAGTGCCGGGATCAGCGGCCGCAGGGAGGTGTCGCGGGTCAGGGCGGTGCCTAGCAGCAGTAGGTTGAGCAGCATGATGAACAGGCCTGAGGCGTGAATCCGGTAGCGCAGTTCAAAGTAGAGATAGGTCGCGGCCAGCGCCCAGCTGAAAAAAAAGAGCGTCGAAAAGAGGTTGGTGACCGGCAGGTAGCCGGCCAGGTACCAGCGCAGTCCCAGGCAGACGGTGTGCAGGGCAAAGCCGGTGAGCACCAGGCCGAAGGCGGAACGCCAGAATACCGGCCGCTTGATGGCGACATGCAGCAGATAGAGGGTTGCTGACAGCAGGTAGCAGGCAAAGGCTGGTTTGAGCAGCAGGGAGGCGATGTCCGTCATGTGTGCCCCTGGTTTGGGCAAAAAGGTGAAAGGCAATGAGGATACCATAAGGGGATGAAAAATACATGTCAAGACTTGTCAACCTTGACCCCGTCACGTGTTGACAATCGGCGTATCTCATGATAATTTTTCACCTTATGAGCGAGTCCCTTTACAGCCTGCGTATGCATGCCCGTTGCCAGGACAGCCACCTTTCCGGATGCGAGCGTCTGGCCGCGACCGATGATCTGGAGCGCCTGGCCGCCGAGATGGTCGGCCGTGCCCTGCAGCATCCCCGCGGTCGGGCCGAACGGATCCGCCTGAGTATCGACCTAGTTCCGGCCGAGACGATTCGCCGCGGTCGGCTGCTCGATCTGCACACCGTTCGGGTGGATGACTATCGCCAGGGGCGGCAGGCGGCCCGCCAGCTGCTGCTGGCGGCCGGAGTGCATGCTGACGCCGCCGATGCGGCGATCGAGCGGATCGCCCAGGGGGCGGCTCCCGATGGTCGCAGCATGCGCGGTGCCATGCTCATCGATGCGGTCAGCGGCGCGCGGCTCGAAGCCGATCCGGCTCGTGGCGTGCGGGCCAGCCGCATGGATCTGACCCCTGCGACGGAGCGGGAACTGCGGCAACGGTTGGCGATGCGGGGGCTGGACAATCCCCATGTTCGCGAGGCTCTGGTGCTGGCGACCAAGGTGCTGGCCGCGCCCCAGGTGCTGGCCGAGCTGTGCTGGTCCGACGACCCGGACTACACTGCCGGCTATGTAGCGACCCGCGAGCACGGCTACGTCCGCTTTCCCCATCTCAAGCCGCCGGGTGAAGAGCGGGGCGGACGGGCTTTTTTCGTGCGCGGCGATAGCTTCGACCCTGAGGCCCTCAGCGCGTTTCTCGAACATGCCGTGCTGCTGATCGACGAAGTCGGCGAAATCGGCGGCACCAGCGACTGGAAAGAACAGCCATGCGGAAACTGAAGAATGACCTGGAATTATTAAAAGGGCAGGGGATGCTGCGAACCCTGAAGACCGTTGCCGGGGTGCAGGGGCCGAAGGTGATGCTCGAAGGGCACGAAGTGCTGCTGCTTTGCTCCAATAATTACCTGGGGCTGGCCGGTCATCCCGATCTGATCGAGGCGAGCTGCGCGGCAACCATGCGCTTCGGGGTTGGCTCCGGGGCGAGTCGGCTGGTTTCCGGCACCATGGAGCTGCACGAGCAGTTGGAGCAACGCATCGCCGCCTTCAAAAATACCGAGGCGGCCCTCGTGTTCAACTCGGGCTACGCGGCCAACACCGGCATTCTGCAGGGGCTGGTCGATCCCGCTGACGTCATCTTTTCCGACCAGCTCAACCACGCCTCGATTATCGATGGCTGTCAACTCTCCGGCGCGCGTACCCTGGTTTATCCTCACCGCGATATGGCCGCCCTGGAATCGCTGCTGCAGGCCGAGTCAAGCCGGCGTCACGGCCGGTTCCTGATCGTCACCGACGGGGTTTTCAGTATGGATGGCGACATGGCGCCCCTGGCTGAGTTGGTGGCGCTCAAAGAGCGCTACGAGGCATTGCTGATGGTCGATGACGCTCACGGCACCGGCGTACTCGGCGCTACCGGCCGGGGGACGGCCGAATTGCTCGGCTGTCTCGATCGGGTCGACCTGCACATGGGGACCCTCGGCAAGGCCCTCGGCTGCTTCGGCGCCTATCTGGCCGCCGACCGGGTGGTCATCGATACCCTGATCAACCGGTCGCGTTCGTTCATCTTTTCCACCAGTCTTCCTCCCGGCGTACTCGGGGCCGCCCTGGCTGCCTTCGACCTGGTGGACGGCCCGGAGGGTGCGCAGCGGCGGCAGTCACTCGAAGTCAACCGTAAGCTCTTTGCCGAGCGCCTGCAGCAGGGGGGCGTCGACCTGTGCGGCAGCGCCACCCAGATCGTGCCGGTGCTGACCGGCGAACCGGTGCCGACCATGGAGGCGGCCCGGCGCCTGCTCGATGCGGGGATTTTCATCCAGGGGATCCGGCCGCCTACCGTTCCCGCCGGCCGCTGCCGGTTGCGGGCCACGCTGATGGCCGACCATCGGCCGGATGAGGTGCGCGCCGCCGCCGACCTGATCCTCGAAATCCTGGCGGAGTTGCCGCGATGAAGTCTTTCATTCTGCCCGACGGGCGGCGAATGTCCTGGCGTGAGCGGGGATTTGGCCGGCCGCTGATCCTGTTGCATGGCTGGGCCATGTCGTCGGCGGTTTTTACCGAGGCTATGGCGGTGCTGGCAGAAGACTTTCGGGTGCTGGCGCCTGACCTGCGCGGCCACGGTGCCAGCGATGCCGCTGACGGCTATACCTTTGCCGATTTCGCTGCGGATCTACAATTATGGCTCAAATCGCTGGAGCTCAGTCATTTTCGCCTGCTTGGCTGGTCGATGGGCGGACAGGTGGCCATCGAACTCTGCCAGGCCCTGGCCGGGCAGATCGACCGGCTGATTCTGGTCGGTTCCACTCCGCGGTTCGCTGCCGGCGATGGCTGGGAGCACGGCCTGCCCGATGTCCAGGTCCGAACAATGGCCCGCAACCTGAACCGCAATTATCTTAAAACCATGGGGAATTTCTTCGAACTGATGTTTGCCGGTGAAGAAGTGTCTGCCGAACGCTATCGCCAGGTCATCGACCTGGCCGTTCGCGCCGGACGTCTGCCGGAACCGGAGGTGGCCATCGGCGCCCTTGAAACTCTCCGCTGCGCCGATCAGCGGGTGCTCCTTTCCGGGGTCGCCTGTCCGGCCCTGGTCATGCAGGGTGACCGGGATGTCATTACCCTTCCGGAGGCCGGCCGCTACCTGGTGGAGAAGCTTCCCGCTGCCCGCCTGGCCCTGTTGCCAGGCATTTCTCATGCCCCTTTTCTCAGTTGCCCTCAGGAGGTTTTCCGGCAATGGCGCGAGTTTCTGGCATGACCCGCCCTGAGGTTGACAGCGGCCGGGTGCGGCAGCATTTTTCCTGTCATGCCGGCGATTATGACCGTTATGCCGTGGTGCAGAAGCGCGTGGTCGAGGGGTTGCTCAAGCGGCTGCGCGCTGCCGGCGACGCGGCCGGGCCGGTGCTCGAAGTGGGGGTTGGCACCGGCGTTCTCGGGCAGAAATTCTCTGGCGAATATCCGCATCTGCCGCTTGTGATTTCTGACATCGCCCACGGCATGACCTGGCACGCGGCTCGCGTTGTCCACGAGGCGATGCCCTTGGATGCCGACGCCCAGAATCTGCCGTTTCGGTCGCAGAGGTTCGGCCTGATGCTTTCCTCATCGATGTATCAGTGGGTCAACGATCTGCCGCAGGCGTTTGCCGAAAGTGCCCGGGTGCTGAAGCCGGGCGGGCGTTTTGCCGTAGCCCTGTTCGGTGAAAATACCCTTTGCGAATTGCGTGATTCGCACCGCCAGGCAGTGGCCGAGTGCGGCTGTTCGCGCGGGTCGCATGTGCAGGCCTTCCCGACTTTGCGCGAAGTTCAAGCGGCGCTGCAGGCTGCCGGGTTTGCCGATATCCGGGTCGAGACGGCCGATGAGGTCGAGCATCACGTCGACGTGCCGGCACTGCTGCGCAGCCTGAAAAAAATCGGCGCCCAGAACGCCAACAGCGCCGGTCCCTCGGGGCTGGCTTCGCGCCGGGTTATGCAGCGGATGATGGAAATCTACCGGGAGCGGCACGCTGACCAGGGAGGGGTTCCGGCGACCTATCAGGTGATTTACGCGCTGGGTGTGGTTCGCTAGGAACGTTCGGGGGGATATGATAATCGAAGGACGGCTGAGGCCGTCCTTTCTTTGTCTGGTGAACGGATTACAGCACCTGCAGCACGGCGCACTTGAGATATTCGGTTTCGGGACAGGCGAGCAGCACCGGGTGATCGTAAGCTTGACCGCGCATCTCAACCAGTCGCAGGGTGCGTCCGGCCTGTTGCCCTGCCTGGCGCAGGGTGTCGATAAAGGTTTCGCGGTCCATGTGGTAGGAACAGGAGCAGGTAAAAAGGTAGCCGCCCGGTTCGAGAAGTTCCATGGCCCGGCGGTTGACCGTCAGATAGCCCTTGATCGCTTCCTTGAGCTTTTTGCGACTTTTGACGAAGGCCGGTGGGTCAAGGACGATGGTGCCGAACCGCTGGCGTTCGCGGCCCATGTCCCGCAGCAGTTCGAAGACGTCGGCTTTGAGGAAGGAACAGGTCGATGCGAAGCCGTTGAGTCGGGCATTGTCCCGGGCCAGTTCGACGGCGGCGGCTGAGATGTCAACGCCGATCACCTCACTGGCGCCGAAGTGGGCGGCGTGCAATGACCAGTTGCCCGAATAGCAGAACAGGTCGAGCACGCGGCGTCCCTCGACCCGGCCCTTGAGGGCCAGGTGGTTTTCCTTCTGGTCGAGAAAATGCCCGGTTTTTTGCCCGCCGGTGATGTCGACTCGTGATTTCAGGCCGTGTTCGGTGACGATCAGGTCGTCGGGCAGTTGTCCTTCGAGCAATTCCACCTGCTGCGACAGCCCTTCGAGTTCGCGGACCGCCACGTCGTTGCGGGCGACGATGGCTTGCGGGTTGAAAATTTTCCGCAGGGCCGCCAGGATGGCTGGCCGCCGGTGTTCCATGCCGAGACTGAGCAGTTGGATCGACAGCACGTCGCCGTAGCGGTCGACCACCAGGCCGGAGAGGTTGTCCCCTTCGCCATGGACGATGCGCAGGGCGTTTTCATTCGGATAAACCCGCTGGCGGTATTCCAGGGCACTTTGGATGCGCTTGATGAAAAAATCAGGACTGTCGATCGATTCCCGTTGGCGGGAGAGGAGGCGGGCGGCGATCAGCGAGTGGGGATTGACATAGGCGGTACCAAGAAAATCGCCGCGGTTGCTGAAGACCTCAACAGCCTCTCCCGCGGCGGATTCCGGTTCAATATGGTCGATTTCGTTGCTGAATATCCATGGATGGCCACTACGAACCCGGCGGTCATGGCCCGCACGCAGAACCAGTCGGCTCATTTGCAGGGCGAACTCTCACAGAGTGCGCTGATGATTTTGCGGGCTTCGTCGGAAACGACCTGGTAGAAGACTTCGACCCCTTCTCGGCGCCCCACGATGACCCCTTTGTTCTTTAGCAGGGCCAGGTGTTGGGAAACGGTTGCCTGTGGCAGTTCGAGGCATTCCCAGATCTTTTTTACGTTGCACGACTGGGACATGAGCCCGGCGACGATTTTAAGCCGCACCGGATGTCCCAAAACCTTGAGGATTTCAGCCTCGCGGTCAAAGCTTTGTGTTTTGTCAAATTCCACCACTGTACTCATCCTAACCTCCCCCCTGCTCGCACAGGCACCCCTTGGAAATAACCAAATATATGGATGAACATTATGATCCCTGCTCTTAGTATTTGTCAACAAATATCATGGTTCGGTCTGATTTCCCGCAGGAAGGACTCGACTTCGTTGTTAACAGAGGGTAGAATTAGCGCCGATAGGGCCTCAGGGCCATTTTTTATTTGTGCGTAGACGCTTTTAAAAGGGGATTTCTGTACGTATGCTGCTGGCTTCAATCTTGTTTTTCGTTGGTCTTCTGATCCTATATTTCGGTGCTGATTTCCTGGTCGATGGAAGCTCCCGCCTGGCTATTTCTTTCGGAATCAGGCCGCTGATCATCGGAATGACGATCGTTGCCTTCGCGACCAGTATGCCCGAGTTGATGGTTTCGCTCTTTGCCGCGTTCAAAGGCTCAGCCGATATCGCTTCCGGCAACATCATTGGATCGAATGTGGCCAATGTCGGTTTGATCCTTGGGGTTTCCGCGCTGCTGGCGCCGATGGCGGTCGCCCGCTCCACCATGGTGCGGGAAATCCCCATCATGATAGCGGCTTCGGTGCTGCTGCTGCTCTTTTCTTTGGACGG
>JAQYWA010000563.1 GCA_030145265.1 Desulfuromonas sp.
TTTTTTTGCCCCGAGCCGGCTCGGTGATAACGGACAGTTCGCCTCTTACCGTTCATTAACCACGCATCGATCAGCCAAGGAGCAACAACAATGATTATCGTCATGAAAAAAGGTGCCGACAAAACACAGCTGGCCGAGGTCAAGAAGCGCATCCGCGAACTTGGCTACCAACCCCATGTGATCCACGGCGAAACCCGCAACGTCATCGGTGCGGTTGGCGACGAACGTGGAAAATCGGTGCTGCAGGCCCTCGAATCGCTGCCGGGAGTAGAAAACGTGGTGCCTATCCTGAAGCCCTACAAGTTGTGCAGCCGCGAAGTGAAACCGGAACCGAGCACCATCGAGATCGGCGGCGGGGTGCTGATCGGCGGCGACAACCTGGTGGTCATGGCCGGCCCCTGCTCGGTGGAAAGCGAAGAGCAGATCCTGGAGACGGCGCACGCGGTCAAAGCGGCCGGGGCCACCGTGCTGCGTGGCGGCGCCTACAAGCCGCGCACCAGCCCCTACTCCTTCCAGGGCATGGAAGAGGACGGTCTCAAGCTGCTGGCGCTGGCCCGCGAGGCGACCGGACTGCCGATCGTCACCGAGGTGGTCAATCCCCGGGACGTGGAACTGGTCGCCCGTTACGCCGACATCCTGCAGGTCGGCGCCCGCAACACCCAGAACTTTGCCCTGCTCAAGATGCTCGGCCAGCTCGACAAACCGGTGCTGCTCAAACGCGGCATGGCCACCACCATCCAGGAATTCCTGATGAGCGCCGAATACATTCTGGCTGAAGGGAACCGGCGGGTAATCCTCTGCGAGCGGGGCATCCGCACCTTCGAAACCGCCACCCGCAACACCCTCGACATTTCTGCGGTGCCGGTACTCAAAGAGCAGACCCACCTGCCGGTGATCATCGATCCCTCCCATGCCACCGGCCATGCCAGTCTGGTTCCCTCCATGTGCTATGCCGGGGTCGCTGCCGGCTGCGATGGCCTGATTGTCGAAGTCCACCCGCACCCGGAAACGGCTGCCAGCGACGGCCCGCAATCCTTGCGCCCGGCAGAGTTCACCGCAATGATGGAGAAACTGCGGGCCTTTGCCGAAGTTGCAGGCAAAAAACTATAAATAAACAATCCGAACCGGGGAACGAAACGGAGCCTTGGCCGATGGGCCTTTCGTTCCCCGGTTCATCTTTTTGGAGTCCTCATGTTTTTCATCCCCCTGTCTCAGGCTGAAAGCGTCGAACTGGTGATCCATGCCCTGCGAGCCGCCGGTGGCCAGGCCGATTGCACCGCCTGCCCCGCTTACCGAGTCTGCATGAAGCAGTGTCTGTCCATCGCCGACACCG
>JAQYWA010000564.1 GCA_030145265.1 Desulfuromonas sp.
GTTCCCCTCCTGACTCTCACTGATTACAATTACCCCACTCAGAGGTTTTATTGAGGATCCTTGTAACCAACGACGATGGCATTTTGTCGACCGGGATCACCACTCTGGCCAGACGCTTGTCATCTCTCGGACAGGTGACCGTGGTTGCTCCAGACCGGGAACGTAGTGCCGTTGGCCATGCCCTGACGCTTCACTCTCCTTTGCGTGCGGACGAGATTCGTCCAGGATTCATCGCCGTCGATGGGACCCCGACTGATTGCGTCCATCTGGGTATTCACGGTCTTCTCGATACCAGGCCCGACCTCGTTGTTTCCGGAATCAATAAGGGAGGCAACCTGGGGGACGACATCACTTACTCGGGGACTGTGTCCGCGGCCCTGGAGGCTACACTGATGGGGGTTCCGGCCTTTGCCGTTTCGCTGGTTGGCGAGTCATTCCGTGAAGAGGACTTTGCTGGTGCGGCGGATTTTGCCGCCCGACTAGCGGCGGTTGTTGCAAAAAACAAATTCCCCCCGGATACCTTTTTCAACGTCAACGTTCCTGCCGGAGTCCAGCGCGGCGTTCGCATGACCAAGCAGGGCAAACGGATCTATGAGGATATCGTGACCGAAAAAAAGGATCCCCGAGGACGCAAATATTACTGGATCGGGGGCGGTGAACTCGGTTTCCACGATACCGAGGGGACTGATTTTCATGCGGTACACGCGGGCTATATCTCAATTACGCCATTGCATCTTGACCTGACCAATTACCGGTCATTTCAAACACTGTCTGGCTGGGGGCTCGAAAACATACAGACGGAAAAGTTTGAGGAGGGGACCGAATGATGGAATACTCTATTGCCCGCCGCAACATGGTGGAGCGGCTGGTCCGGGCCAAAGGCGTGACCGATGACCGCGTGCTTGAAGTCATGCGCCAGGTTCCGCGTCACCTTTTTGTCGAAGAAGCGTTTCAAAGTCAGGCATATGGTGATTTTCCCCTTCCTATTGGGGACAAACAAACCATTTCCCAGCCCTACATGGTTGGCTTAATGACAGCGTCCCTGCAGCTCAAAGGCGGGGAAAAAGTTCTTGAAGTCGGTACCGGCTCCGGATATCAGGCGGCGGTCCTCTCCAAGATTGCCGGTCGGGTTTACTCGGTCGAGCGTATCCCGTCGCTAGCCCGCCGGGCTCGCAGAATTTTAGATTCTATTGGATGCAGCACGGTGAATATCAAAGTGACCGATGGCACCTTCGGCTGGGAGGAGATCGCTCCCTTCGATGCGATCATGGTGACAGCCGGGGCTCCGACGATTCCGGAAAATTACAAAAAACAACTCGCTGTCGGCGGCCG
>JAQYWA010000565.1 GCA_030145265.1 Desulfuromonas sp.
GCTGGATCGCGTCGACCACCTGCAGGGCGTAGTCGACTTCTTCTTGTTTGGGAGCGAAGACCTCGTGGACGACGTCGATCTGGCGCGGGTTGACCAGCGACTTGCCGTTATAGCCGAGGGTCTTGATCAGCTGGGTCTCGCGGCGCAGCCCCTCCATGTCGGAAACATCGGCGAAGATGCTGTCGATGGCTTGAATGCCCGCCGCCTTGGCCGCCCAGATCACCCGGGTGCGGGCATGAAAGAGTTCCTCTCCGGTCTTGGTCCGTTCGATCTCCAGGTTCGCCGTGTAGTCCTCGGCCCCGAAGGCCAGGGCGATGATGCGTTTAGAGCAGCGGGCGATTTTTACCGAGTTGAGCACCCCGGCGGCGCTTTCGATCGACGGCAGGATCTTGAAGTGGCCGATCTCCATCCCCAGTTCCTCTTCGAACTCGGTCAGCAGGGTGTCGAGGCGTTCGACGATCTCTGGGGTGTCGGCCTTGGGCAGGCGGATACCGTCGGGGTTGGCCCGCAGCACCTCTTGAAGGTCGAGCAGCGCCCACTTGCTGTCGAGGGGGTTGATGCGCACGATGATCTCTTTATTGCGCTCCCGGTAGCCTTCGAGGAAGCGCCGCACCAACACCCGGGCCGCGTCTTTTTCGCTGTAGGGGACCGCGTCTTCGAGGTCGATGATGACGCCGTCGCAGTCGAACATCGGGATGTTCTGCAGCATCGATGGCATATTCCCCGGCACGTAGAGCAGGGTCCGGCGCAGGCGGAATTCGGTCATGGCGATGACTCCTCATCGATGTAAATGGTCGCAACGCCACCTGACTTCGAGGCATGGCGTTCGATCCCCTCGACCAGAACTTCGGTCAGGATGATCTCGCAGGTGGCGAAGACTTCGGCATCGAAGAGATGGCCGCCGAGCACTTCACCGGAAGACTTGCTGACCATGACGTGCAGGTGACTGTCGACGCTGCCGCTCTCGTCGGGAAAGAGGTTCCCCTCCAGGCCGCAGAGCTCCAGCGGCCCCTCCACCTCGTGGAGCTGCATCCGCGGCGGCGTGATCGGCAGCCTGGCGCCGGTCTTGATACCGCGAAACCGCACGTTCTTCAGCGAACCGACTGCCGAGATAATCACCGCGTTTTTCAACCCGGTTTCGGTGGCAAATCGAACCAGTTGCTCGATGATCCGTTCCCCGGGACTGATCTTGATGATGAAGCGCCGCCCCTGAACGTATTCTTTGTACCAGATGCCGTTCATCTCATCCCTCCATGGCGCGCTGCAGAGCCGCTTCCAGGCGTGCCTCGATGGCATAATCGAGGGCGCCGCGATCGATTATGCGCAC
>JAQYWA010000566.1 GCA_030145265.1 Desulfuromonas sp.
TCGCCGGGGAGATACCAGCCGTGCAGGCGGGTGCCGTCGGCGGCGGCAAAGTGGACCTCTTCGTAGGCCAGATCGTAAAGGGCGGGGGTGGCAACCAGCGGTCGCTCGGGAAAGAAGATAAAGTGGTGTTCCATGGCGCTTTCGTTCCCGGGCACAAAGGCCAGGCCGACCAGCAACACCAGCAGGACGAGCGGTAGCTTCTGACGAAAACCCATGGCGTTTCCTGGTCAGGATAGAGGAAGGATCCAGTTCTCGTAGAATAACGGGGGAAATGCAGGACTGACAAGGTTTAATTGTGTCGTCACAGGGGAGGGAGGGCAATTAACCACAGAAAAATACCGGGTCGCGGGCTCAGGAGGCGTCGTGTCGCGATCCGGCAGGGGGACGTAGGGAATCTATCGGCCAGGCTTCTAGAACTGGTTGGCGAAGCCGTAGGCCTGGCGGGTCGGTTCGATGACGATGGCGACCCGGCGATTGGCATCGTGGTTGGAAGCGATCAGGCGGGATTCGCCGTAGCCGATGACGGTGACCCGGCTGGAATCGACCCCGCGCTGCACCAGGGCCTGCTTGACGGTCTGAGCCCGGCGTTCGGAGAGCTGCAGATTGTATGTTTCCGGCCCCCTGGCGTCGGTGTGCCCTTCGATGCGGATGTGGGTGCCCGGGTACTTGTTGAGCACCTGGGCGACGCGGTCGAGTTCGTCATAACCGCCCGGCTTGAGTATGGCCGAGTCGTGGTCGAACAGCACTTTGGAGCGGAAGGTGGCGGTCAGCACGTCCTGTTCGCGCTGGACGCTGGCGGCTCTGGTGTCGGCAAGAGCCTGGCGCAGGGCCTGCTCCTGGTGATCCATGTAATAGCCGATGCGGTTGCCGGCCAGCCCGCCGAGGGCCGCGCCGATGCCGGCGCCGATCAGGGTAGCCTCGGTGTCGCGGCCAATGGCTTGTCCGGCCAGGGCGCCGATGCCGGCCCCGATCCCCGAGCCGTAGAGGGTGCTGCGCTGGGTGTTGCTGGTGACCGGGGCGCAGGCGGTCAGACCGCTGAGCAGGGCGAAGATAGCGATAGTTCCGGAGAGCTTTTTCATCGTTCGATCCTTTCTCCTCTCGCCCAGGCGGCCGAAGGCTTTGTCCTGTTCTGATGGCTCAAGAATAGAGGATGAAAATGCAGGAAATGTGGAAGAAATGAGGAAGTTTCAGGGTCCATTCAAAAATCCAAAACTCGGTGGTTTTCTCTGTGTCTCTGTGACTTTGTGGCTATTAAGTGCTGTTTTCAGGTTTATGGGAAATGGCGGGAATGATAGCCTCGCAACCCCACACCAGGGTTGCGG
>JAQYWA010000567.1 GCA_030145265.1 Desulfuromonas sp.
CAGCGGCTGAAAGCCGCCGTCGGCCGGACGGATGCGCGGGAAGGAGACGCTGACCTGGGTGCGCCAGTAGTGGCGGGAGAGGTGCAGCGCATGCAGGCCGAGAAAGAAGGCCTCGCTGCGGAATTCGCCCAGCCCGAGCAGAAAACCGAGGCCGATGCGGCGCAGGCCGGCGGCGCCGCCCCGTTCGGGGGTGAGCAGGCGAAAGTCGTAATCGCGCTTCTTGCCGAAGGGGTGCATCTCCTCGTAAAGGGTGCGGTCGAAGGTTTCCTGGTAGACGGTCAGACCGTCTACCCCGGCATCGACCATCTGTCGGTAGCCGTCGGTCTCCATCGGGTAGACCTCGATGGAGATGGAGCTGAACAGGGGGCGGATGCGTTCGACACAGGCGGCCAAAAAGTCGTTGTTCACCGTTTTGGGCGATTCTCCGGTGACCAGCAGGACGTGGCGGAACCCCTGCTCGTGCAGCACCTGGGCTTCGCGCCAAAGTTCGTCAAGGGTCAGGGTGCGTCGGGGGACCTTGTTGGTGGCCGAGAACCCGCAGTAGCGGCAGCCGTTGGTGCAGAGGTTGGAAATGTAGATGGGGGCGTACATCAGGATGTTCTTGCCGAAGCGCTGCAAGGTCAACCGGTTGGCTCGGGTCGCCATCTGCTCCAGATACGGGGCGGCGGCCGGCGACAGTAGCGCCTGCAGATCGTCGGGACGCATCCGCTCCATCGCCAGGGCCCGTTCTACGTCGGCCGCGGTTTTGGCTTCGATGCTTTCCCGCACTTGCTGCGGGTCGTACTGGTTGATTTCGTCTAAAAAAGTCATTTATTTAAAACCCTTAAGAGCGGTTTCTCGCCCGCTTCTTTCAGTCGCTCGAGCACGCAGAGAACACAGAGAAAATCTAGAATCTTTATAGTCTTAAAGGTTTTCCCTCTGTGCCCTCTGCGTGCTCGAGTGAGCGCAGCGAACGGGCGAGAGATGCCTTTTGTCTTGGGGCTCAGTCCCGCAGAAAACCGGTCAGCGGGCTCGAGGCTTCGGCCTTCTGACGTTGTTCGCCAAGGCCGGCGAGGAAGGCCTCGCGGCCGGCTTCGACCCCTTTTTTGAAGGCAGCTGCCATTTTTCCCGGATTGGGGGTGACCGCCAGGGCGGTGTTGACCAGCACGGCGTCAGCCCCCATTTCCATGGCCAGAGCGGCGTGGGACGGGGCACCGAGGCCGGCGTCGACGATCACCGGGACAATGGCCTGTTCGATAATGATGGCGATGCTGTCGGCGGTGCGAACCCCCTTGTTGGTGCCGATCGGCGCCCCCAGCGGCATGACCGTGGCGGTGCCGA
>JAQYWA010000568.1 GCA_030145265.1 Desulfuromonas sp.
TGACTTGACCTTTAGCCAAGGCGGTATCATGCCCTACAGTTCTATCCTGATAGAGATTGCCCTTCCCGTGTTTTTGATCGTGGGTGCCGAGCGTTTCGCCGTCACCTTTTTCCTGCGGACTCCGCAGCAGGTTGACTGGGTGCGCCGCCATGTCTGGCTTCACCCCAATTCTATCAGTCGAGCCCGCTACCCCATGGGATTTCTCTCCGTGGCCTTGCTGTATTTTGATTTTCCACGGCTGTGCTTTCTGTTCTTTACTTTCTGGATGATTACCGACATCACCGACGGCGATATTGCCCGCAAGTGTGATCTGCACACCGAGGAAGGGGAGACGATCGACCCTTTCTCGGACAAACTTATGTATTCTCCCATGCTGATTTATATGTCCTGGGTCGGTTGGCTGAATCCGTTGTGGGTGGGTGTTTTTCTGTTTTTTGACATCGTCGGGCAGGCGTCTCGTTCCTTTATCAAGGTCAAGGCCGCAAACCTGTTCGGCAAGGCCAAGACCTTTCTGGTGGTGGTGCTGCTGATCGTCGTCGGACTGGAATGGATCTATGGCCCCCTGCCGCTGCTCGGGCGCACCATCCATCCGCTGCTTGTCATCTGCGCTGCCCTGGCCTTCTGCTCGACGGTCTTCAAGCTTATCCCCAACTACTGGTACGCCAATATCCTGAGTATCCTGAATCTGGTGTGTGGGCTCGCCGGTTGCTGGGTGGTGCTGGCCGGACATCCCCCTGCCTACGCTCTCGGACTGGTTTTTCTGGGACAGTTCCTCGACCTGTTCGATGGACGTGCCGCCGAACGCTGGGGCTCGACGCCCCGCGGGGAGATTTTCGACGACGTGGCCGACGGCACGAGCTTTGGCCTGACCGTAGGATTCATTGTCGCTACAGCCTTTTCCCAGCTTTGGTTGGGTGTGCTGATCGCGGTTCTTTACCTTGCGGCTGTTGTCTATCGACTGATTCGTTTCGTGGTCGAGAAGCGCAAGCAGGGAGTGGTCGGCGGGGTTGCCACCTTTGCCGGGCTGCCGTCGCCGGCCGGGGCTTTGGTGGCCGGGATCACTTGTGTGCTGATCCCTAACGAAGCGGTTAACGGGGTGATCGTTGTCGTCACCGCCCTGTTGATGGTTTCCCGGGTCCCCTATGCCCACTTCGGCCGCGCCATTCTGCCGAAGATTCCCAAAGTCGTGCGGGTGCTGGCATTGGGTGCGTTCCTGTTCCTGCTGGCTCAAGGGGTACGGCGCGACCATTACACCGTCCCGCTGCTCATCAGCTTCGGGGCCGCCCTGACGTATCTGATCTCGCCCCTGTTCTGGAAAGC
>JAQYWA010000569.1 GCA_030145265.1 Desulfuromonas sp.
AAAACCTTGCGGAGCTTCAGGGTGACCATCATCGGGTAGACCATCAAAAAAGTGAAGGGGATGATCAGACTCTTCAGCCATCCGGCATCAAACCAGACCCCGAAGGCAAATCCCGCCACCATCATGGCCGGGATGGCAATTATCAATCGCCTGTTGAGCAATCCCAGAATCTTCCACATGAGCTGGATCCTTTCTTTGCGGCTACAGGGCCTCGTCAATCATCTCGCGGATCACCGCGTAGCTCTGAGCCAAAGATTCGGGAAACTGGGCATCGCCGGGAACCAGACTGGCAATCAGCTCCTTGCGGTAAGAGAGGAATCGCACCTGGGTCGCGTCATCCTTGCTGAAGACCACGATGAACTTGGGCATCAGCGGCGCCCGCTCGATGTTGGCCTGAAAACTCTGCGACGACTTCTCCGGTTTGCAGACCTGGATCATGTGCAGGTCGAAATCAGACGACATCGGCAGGTTGTTGGCCCGGTAGGCATCCGCCATCGCCATGTTGCTGCGGTTGTGAATGGAAAACCCGCGCCGGGTCGCGACCGCATCGAGGGCCGCCACGTAGTCGGCAAGAGGTTTTTTCGTTTCGGTCTGGTAAATATCCGCCTGGTTCATTGCTGTTCTCCTTATAGCAGGTTTTGTGTATATGCACAATACATCCGAAGACATTCATATGTCCAAATATATTTCATTGCGCATAACCAAACAGTTTCCTGCCCGCCAGAAAGGCCGAAAGCCCCGCATTGCTGCGGGGCTTTCGGAAGGAAACGACTCTGAGCGAGATATCCGTTATTGGATGACCTGCGAAACCTTTCCGGTCTGGTCGAATTCCACGCGCATAGTACTAAAGCGGTTCTTCCAATAGGTCCACGAGTTACTGTCGAGCGACGGCGTTTTGTGCGCCGCGGGATATCCCAGCGCGGTCATGACCCCTTGCTTGGTCATGCCGACATATGCTTTGCCTTCCGCGACCCCCTTGCGGTCAGTTGTGCTGAGAGCGCCGAGCGCAACCGGTTGCGGCGAGGTGATCATTGCCATGTACTGTTCATAATCCACCCCCATGCGCCTGGCGTCGAATTCGAAGACCACCGACATGTCTTGCCCCACGACCTGAAACGAGTAATTTTTAGTAAACATCCGGCGCTTGTTCACGGGGAGGATCTGGGTATTCGGCGGCAGAACCACATGCTCCCCGGACGGCGGACTGACGTAGCCGGCGTAGCTGGCCTTGTAGACCGCCTCGCCGTTTTTTTTGAGTTTTTTCTCCACATGGATATTGTAGCGGGTATAGACCGCATCCCCTTCGGCCACGGCCGG
>JAQYWA010000570.1 GCA_030145265.1 Desulfuromonas sp.
CATTCGTACAATGTGGCCACCGCCCGGCTCGGGCTGGCCCTCGGCATCCCCCGGGTGATGGAGAACCTGCGGCGGCTCGGGATCGACCGCGACCTGACCGGCTTTGCCTCGAGCATGCTCGGTTCGAACGCACTGTCGCCCCTCGAGGTGACCCAGGTCTATCAGACCCTCGCCAGCGGCGGTTTCCGCACCCCCTTAAGCGCGATCCGCGAAGTCCTTTCCGCAACGGGTGAGCCGCTGCAGCGGTATCCCCTCAAGGTCGAGCAGGAGAGCGAAGCGGCGCCCGTCTACCTGCTGACAAATGCCCTGCAGGACGTGGTTCGCGAGGGGACCGCGCGCGGGCTCGCCGATTTTCTCTCACCAGAACTGGCGGTGGCCGGCAAAACCGGCACCAGCGACGACTATCGCGACAGCTGGTTCGCGGGATTCACCGGCGACCGGCTCGCGGTGGTGTGGGTCGGCCGGGACGATAACGCACCGACCGGGCTCAGCGGCGCCTCTGGGGCCCTTGGTGTGTGGGGCGACCTGATGGCCGGGCTCGATCCCGAGCCGCTGCTGCTGCCCGAACCGGAGAATATCGAGCGGGTCTGGATCGATCCGGTTTCGGGCCTGCGCAGTAAAAAAGGCTGCCGTGATGCCGTGGAACTGCCGTTCATCGCCGGTTCGGCCCCGACGGAATCCGCGCCTTGCGACCCTGAATCCATGGGACGATCGATCAAGGGCCTCTTTGAAAGGATTTTTCGATGATGACCAACCTCCGCCGCGCCGCAGCCATTGCGGCCATCCTGTTGCTCGCCGGCTGCTCGGTGCTGCAGCCGGTTTCCGGCCCGAGAATGCCATCCCCGGCCCCCTCGTCTGAAAACACGGCCGTGGTGGCCCTGCTGCAGAAATCACAGCGTCAGTCCTCGGCCGGCCAGTGGGATGCCGCCAGCGCCTCTCTCGAACGGGCGCTGCGCATCGAACCGCGCAATCCCGCCCTGTGGCAGAAACTGGCCCGGGTCCGACTGGAGCAGGGCGATTATCCGCAGGCGGAGAACCTCGCCGCCAAATCCAATTCCCTCGCCGGCAGCGACAATCGCCTGCGAGCGGAAAACTGGCGGATTATCGGTGGAGCGCGCAGCAAGCGCGGCGACCAGGCCGGCGCCAAGGCGGCCTACGAGCGGGCGGAGCGGGAATATTAGATTAAAGACTTTGACACTCTGACGACCCGAGGAGTACTTTGATCCATTGAAATTTTCCTCTGTACTGGATTCAGGAAGGTGGGGAGAGTTGACGAGCTATAACCGCTTCGCCAGCGCCAGCTGAGAGGCGGTTTT
>JAQYWA010000571.1 GCA_030145265.1 Desulfuromonas sp.
GATTTTGGCGGAGTAATCGCTCAAGGCAATGCCGTCGAGGTGCAGGGCAAAGGGGCTCAATTCACCGCGAATGCCGTCCAACTGCAGGCTGCCCCAGCGCAGCAGCTCTTCCCGATGTTCGCTGTCGAGGCAATAGAAATTGCGAATGCCCAGCTCACCGGAAAAATCGCCCGTCAACCCGTCGGGAACGGGATTCAGTCGGAACTTCAGCCGGGTGTCCAGCGCACCATCAACCAGCACCAGACTTGCCGACTCAGGCAGGTAGGGGGCGAAGTCAACCAGGGAGATATGCTGCAGACGACTGTCGAGAACCAACTTCCCGGTCGCCGCCGTCACCTCCCCGGAAAGATTCAGTTTGCCATCGCGCCCGTACCTGGCCTGCAAGTTAAATGGACTCACCACCGGCTCGGGACCGGCGAGGTTTTTCAGCGACAGCTCGATGTCGCGAAGCAAATGCCGAACTGGTTTTTTCGGTCCCTCATCGGTAAAGGCTACCTGCAGCCCCTTGGCGTTCAGCTCCTGCAGCCGGTAATGGAATGGCGCGGTCGCTTTGGCTGGTGCGGGCTTTTTTTCAGCCTCGGCGACAGGAGGCTGCTCGCGCAGCAGGTTCAGGAACGACAAGCGCCCTTCGGCGTTCCGCGACATAGTCAGGTCGCCGTCGGCCAGTTCTATCCGGCCGATCTCCAGGCGGTTTTCGCCGCCGTCGAAGCGGGCGCCGGCGACACTCAAGCGGGCCAGATTCAGCCCCTCATCGCCACCGAAGGAAGCCGCCAGTTCGCTTAAATCGAGCTGGCCAGCGGCAAGCCGAACCACGCCATCAGCATAGGAAAGCATTCCCTGCACCCCGGCTCGACCAACTACCGGAGCGGTGAGGAAGGTGGCCAGGTAGGGCGTGTAGGCCTCGATTGGCAGACCGGCCAGGGCCACCTGCGCCTCCACCGCCAGCGGCTCGAGCATCACGCCGCCGAAAACCTGCAGCCGTTCTTCCCGGGAAGTCTGCAGCAACAGGGTATACTCGGCTTGAGTTTCCGGGGCAGTGGAAAATCCGCGAACCTGCAGACCCAGGTCGAGAACCTCGGTCTGAAAGCCACCCTCCGGCAGCTCATCACGGAATTCCAACCAACCGTTTTTCAGGAGGAAGTCATCGAGGGTGACCAGAATGGGCGCCTCCGCCGACGTCGATTCCTCTTTCGGCGCGGGCTCGACTGCCGGAGCGAGCAGTTCGGCAAAGCTCCACTGGCCGGCGCGGTCACGGCGGAGCCAGACTTCGGGGTTGTAGATGTGCACCCGTTCCAGGTGCAGCTCCCGGCTG
>JAQYWA010000119.1 GCA_030145265.1 Desulfuromonas sp.
AGCCTCTTATACCGCATTAAATGAGATCAACACTATACGTAAATCCCATAAAAGGTTGCAAGGGAAAACTCCGGGAAGGCTACTCGAAGCGCAAAGCGGCCTGATTCCATTTGCGAATCAGCACCCGACCCGTACTGGGGTGGCTTACGCCAACGGCGTATTTCTTTTTTGGCGGCAGGTTCCCGTCAGCCTGCAGAATGCAGACATAGAGTGAGTTACTCGACCCATCCGGATTAAATGAAATGAACCTGGGAGAAGAATCAGTGTTACAGGAGGTGGTAAATCTCATGAAAACATTCCGGGGGAACTCCCCCCTGTCTCCCAATTGATCTTTCCATATCGTACTGCCACGAGAGAGGTTGCCCTTCTGCAGCCAGAATACGGGTGCTTCACCGGGGGCCTCCCCCTCAGCCAGGAATTTGACTCTGCATTCACGATTGGTCGCTACCGCCTGAGCGCGACTCCTGCGCAGAATCGACGCCAGCTGACGGGCCTGACCTCGAGATTGGATCGAATCCTCCAACTGCCGGAAACCAAAAACCACGGTCCCCATCAGGATCGAAACGATCGCCATAACGACAATGATTTCGATCAGGGTCAGGCCGGCCTTTTTGCGAAACACGCACAGTTTCCGGACAATAACAGGAGATATCGCTGAACCCACCGTCACCAGTCCTTCCAGTAGATTTGATAAATGGTTCCCCCGGCCTTCGGATCTTCAGAGCAGAGCCCACCACCGGTACCGATGATGATTTCTGCATCACCGTTGGGAGGGACCACCACAACGACCCCGGAAGGGATTCCGGTTCCGAGTATCCGGCCCCGGTCTTCACGGCGCAACACCTTGCCTGCAGGGCTGATGGCACGCTTGTTGACGACGGTTGCCTGCTCGTCATCGTTGCCGATATAAAAATTGAGAACAGATTCGCCGGTCTTGTAATCCACGGCATAGAGGCGAGCGGTGCCGGGATTGCCGACGGCGCAGGGATCTGCGGAAACGACCGAAAGGGCGTCCGGACTGTAGGTGGTAAAGTAGACGACCCGGTTGTAGATCAGGGATGTCGCCAGAACCTTTTCGCCAGCATGATTGCCATCCTGATCGAGGCTATCCAGATCGAGGTACCAGCCATATTTCGAAGTGGAGTACAGTTCGTCAATAATGCTCTGCCTTGTTTCAGCATCGGTCTCATCAAGTTGCAGCTCATTGGCCGTGATATCGACAAGAAAACTGTCATCAATGCCAGAATCCGTTGTCTGCCCCAGGTCCTTGATCATGTAATAGCGGTCAACAACCGCCTTGTTCAGGGGATGGGCACGATCACCAGTACCAAATCCGATCATCCAGTATCCCGGTTCCTGAACAACCGATGGCCGATAGAAAGCTTTTCGTCCCGATGCCGTATCTGGAGAGAAAATCACATCCCCCCGCCAGTCCGTCACTGAACTCGACCCTATACTGAACCGCCACAGTCGCCCGGAGAGGTCGGCCACGTAAAAACGATCTGCGTAACCGTCGTAATCAGAATCGAGCACGGTCACGTCCGATGGAATGGCAAACTTCATCCCCCCGTCATTTTCTACCGTATAACCCCAGACCTTAGTAACCGAAGTGGGGACAACAGGAACGCCGTTCGAATCGAGAGTGGCCACCTCAAATGCATAAACGCCACGGCCCTTGACACCCGGACGCTGCGTGATTGCACCAGGGAGTGCGGGAGGATCGGCGCCGGGAAACGTATCGGCATCGCTGGTGACCTCCCCCTCGCCGACTGCGGGCTCAAGTGGGGCGGGAAAACTGCCGCTGCGACCGAAACGACTGTCCTCTTCGATGTCGTATCCTGCGCCGATGTAGGCGACAACCTTTCTCGAAAGACCAATTTTAGACAAATGCAGCTGCGGCACACTCCAGGACTCCCCCAGATGGGGGAAAAGGACAGCACCGTTGTCGTCGAGAGTATTATTGTCGAACTTCCAAAGAAATTCAGGCGAGTCAGGTTCGGTCACATCAAGGGCATAATATGCAGCTCCCCCTCGACGCTGACCGAAGATCAGGATCACTTTATCGTTCTGGCCATTATCAATCATTGCCGGCGGGTCCACATCATCGGAGGCCTGTTCGGGTCCGGGTCCGATATTGCCGTCACGATCATGATCATAAATATAGGCAACGGGGGAGGCATCGACAAAATAGGAACGACTGGTCCCGGCCAGGGCCTTAAGTTCGGGGAGTGTATTGTCAGGAAGGAATGCCCACAACTCTTTTCCGTCAGCGTCCCTGAAGGCATGCAGCAGGCCATCGTTGCCGCCGACAAATATAACGGTCTGATTAACCGCGATATCCGCTTCGTTGGTCGGAGTAAACGGATAACGCCGGTAGTTGATCACCGCGGGGCTTGCGTGCTGAATGTCGCCCATGATCCAATCGCGACTGTCGTCGACTGAAGTGTCGCCGTTTTCATCATAGGCATCGTATCCGTAAATGTATCTGATCAGGTCCACTGCATCCTGACCTTCACTGAAACCCAGCATAGCTGAAGTCACATTGGCGCTGGTGAATGCATTATCGGCATGGGTCAGATCCGGATTGCCGCTCAGGTTTGAATAAATATTGCGATCGATGACGGATGCAGACAGCAGGACTTCACCGGTCCCGCCCTGTTCAACTTCCCCTCCGTCGCCCCCCCAACTCCAGTAAGAGCTGGCATCGGGTTTGAATCCGCCGCTGGGAATCCCGTCACAGACATTGGTAGAATCGAGCGGATCGGGGCAAACAGCACCTTCACCATTGCTGTCAGTAATCCGAAGATCGAGACTCAGTCCGAATTTCTTCAGGTTCCCATGCCAGGGCCGCTGGGATACCGGCCGAAAAAACCCAAGAAAAATCCGGGAACCGCTGTAAGTCAGATTTTCCGGACTGACCGGAACCACCGGGGCAACAAATGAGGTGTTCACCTCCATGACGATGTTTTCAAGCACCTCCAGCAGCGCTGCGCTGACTTCGTTGGCGTTCCCTCCCTGGCGAAACAATCCGTGGCCATCTTCGGCCACGGCACGCAGCAGATCATTGTCCGGCTGAAATACGAGAACGGAATGGGTGACCAGGTTCTGCTTGCCGGCAAGCGAAATACTCAGGTCGGCATCGTAAGCGTACCTGGCCACATCGTCTGCCATGTGCGTGCCGTTGCCGTAACTGCCGGCGAGACAATTGTCGCCCGAATTCCCGTCACGGTCATAATCTGCGACCCGTAGTTCCTTGCACATCTCGGGTGAACTGTCGCCGATCGTATCGCCATTGGCGATCATAATGATGAAATTGTTCTGGCACCGGTACTCAAGAGGCGAATCAGCCACCACCGTGCCGGAAACAGGGGCGACGTTCAATTCCCGATCCTTTTCAAAGTAGAAAAGGGCGTCAAGGAGTGATTCCGCGAGCGGCCTGGAGTTACCCGGCATCGTTTTCACATAGGTGACAATGTCGTCGAGTTTACCTTGAAATAACGAGAAGTCGGTATCATCCGAGAGATCGGATACAGGAACAGTCAGCTGCCCCCCTTTATTATTGTGACCAAACTCCATAACGCCAAAATGGACCTTGTCGCGCATGCCATCGACCACATTCAGCACAGCATCACGAACCAGAGCGATCTGGGTGTCCCCTCCGGTCGGAGCAGATTCATGATAATTAAGCAGATTCCCCAGGTAAACCACCCCCGCCCCGCCGCTTCCGCAGGTGCCGTCAGACTTCAATCCCGAATCACTGGCGGCCGTGTAGGTTCCTGTTTTCAGGAGTGAAGACCGTGCGGCCTCGCAGGTTACGGTTGATAGAAAATCCGAATAGCTCTCGGCTGTTACATGAATGGCATAGGTATCCAGCCCCACGCTCTTGTACACAAACCATGATTCTTTCGCGCTGTCGACAGCTTGATACAGATTGAACAGGTCCGTGTCCTGGCTGCCCCATGGCAACAGAACGTCAGGATCGTCTTGCTGCAACCCCAGAGTATAAGGGGTGCCCAAAGCGAAATTGCTCATAGTCGAACTGTTGTCGATTACAAACAAAACATTCGGGGGCACACCCCGGTCGGGATCGTTATACGCGTAGATTGCCGAATCACCCATGAACCTGTCAACCGCTGAAACGGCTGCAGGATAAAGGAACAAGAAGACAACCGTAATGGATAGCATCAATAAGCGCCGCATCATGACCTCACCTCGGAACCACCCGGGCAACCTGGGCCTCAACCCGTGCCGTCGCCCCGAGCGCGCCTTCGGAGGTCGCACTGACGATATAGTAACGAGCCTGAAAGCGGGTCGGATCAAAGCCGGACCCGGGGGGGAGAGAGCCGCTGGCAAGGTAGCTGACCCGGCAGAGTTCGCCCTCTTTCAGTCCGCTGTTCGTTGTGTCGGCCGCAATCACGGCAGCGTGATCATCAACCAGGTCAACGCTGCCCTCTCCTATCGTTGAATATATGGTCTCGCTGGTCATGGAATACTCCACGGCTCGTTCCGCTGCGTAAAAGGCCTGCTGACCGGCCCGATAGTTGCTGGCGATACTCAACTCGGCATGAGTCGAATTCAGCACGATCGTTCCGAGCAGGCTCAGGATGGCCAGCATACTCAGGGCGATGATCAGCGCAGCCCCGTTCTGCTCCCTGCATCTATCAAAACACCGTAGGCAACGAAAGCAACGGACATCCTTCATATCTCTCCCCCCTGACGATTACGCAAGGAAACCACACTCGACAAGCTGCGCAGGATGGCACGATCGTGCACCTGTGCCCGCCCCTTCAAAAGAATCCTGACCGCCCTGACCTCACCCAGTTCAGCTGCAGTGACCGTATCCCGGGCACTTCCGTCATCCATCAGGTATTCCAGGGCAAATTCGGTGATTCCGTTGAGCAGGGCTGAGCCACGCATTCGCTTAGCGGTAACACGCTGCGTATTACCATCACTGAGCTTCTTAAAGATTTCATTCTCGTGAAGATAGAAAAAAACGGACCCCGGAAAAGTCGAGGAACTGATGAACAGGGCGTCGCCAGCTTTGTATTGGGCGCTGTCGACAAGTTGATCAAAACCATCCACGGTAACCGTTCTTGCAGTTCGGTTGGTTCCGGTCACGTGCAACAGTTTGGCTATCGGCTGGCTCTGGCTTGGGGGCCGAACAATCCGAACGAGATCCTCGGCGTCAAACAAATCAACCATTTCAGCCCGAGCGAGCCGAAATGTCGCCTCGCTAGAATTCTCGACATGGAGATCCTGATCCAGGTACGCGCTACGCCCACTCGGGCAAGCCATATTGATAACGAACGTGTCGGTAATGTCAGGATTGTTCGGAGCAGATTGAATCGGCGTATTATTCATTGAAACAAGAAAACCGGCCAGACGGATATCCCTGGCCACCTGGTCCATGGCGATGCGCAGATTCTGCTGAAGCTCAACGACCTCTTCCTGGCTAGCTGCCGTTTTCTGCGTACTCAGGTAAAGCCCGTAGATCGTACTGATGATGACACCCATGGCAGCCATCGACACCAGGAGTTCGACCAGGGTAAATCCCCTGTTAAACAATCGCCTCATGTGCGCCTCTTGAATCCGACCAGAATGACCGACTGACGCTGCCCGCCCCCGGGACGACTTACGGTCACCTGGACCCGCGTCAACTTCGAGACGCCATAATCCGCATCGATGGCATAACGGGCCTGAAAGGTTCCGGCGCCAGCAAGAGATATACTCTCCGACGAATCACTCTCCGAGAAAATCCAGCTCCGACCCGGGTCATCGACTTCAAAAACCGGATTGTCGCCGCTCCAGGCAAGAATTTCTTCAATAATTCCCTCGGCAATAGCGGTTGCGGTGGTTAACGAATTAGCCGAGGAATTCCCGCGAATCGCTGTGAGCTGCATACTGACAACAGCCAGTAGCCCGACAGCGAAGATCGTCATCGCGATCATCAACTCAACAAGCGAAAATCCGCTTACGCTTTTAAATACACAAGGCCCCATGGTGTCCCCCTCCCTGAAATCGACTCATGGAAATGAGATAAGATTTGACACATCACATTAAAGTTCAACTAATCCCAGATCATACGACAAACATTCAATATCGCAAATAAAAAGTGCACTATGTTAAATTATACAAACTCTCCTGACAGGAATAGCCAGAATACTATGTAAATCTGATTAGTTTTATTAAATAGACAGGCAACATTACCCACATGCAGGCAGCCCTCTATTTAATATCACCGCAAAAATGCAAAAATCCCCGTCCGATGGACGGGGATTTACAAACTGCTTCACACAAAGCGGTCGTGTGCGGTCAATTTACCACTATTTCTTCGAGCACATCAATCACCTGTCGAGAACACTCTAAAAACGTAATCCACCCCCGACTACTCCGTAATGGAAATGAAAAAACTATATTCCTGGAAAGCCTGCAGGCCGCCATCGTCATGGGCCAGAATTTTCACCCGATGCTCACCTGCTCCCTCGGGAGTGATTTTCCAGGTGATGCGCCCAGTCGATGGGTCGATCACCATC
>JAQYWA010000572.1 GCA_030145265.1 Desulfuromonas sp.
TCGAGGCGCCGCCCCACGACCTGTTCGGCGATCCGGACTGGGGCGACCACCTGGTGCAGCTGGCCTCCTTCGGCAAAACCTTCGCCCTGACCGGTTACCGGGCCGGGGCGCTGGTCGCCTCAGAGCAGTTCATCCATCACGCCCTGAAGGCCCAGGACACCATGGCGGTCTGCCAGCCGCGCATCACCCAGCAGGCGGTTCGCTACGGGGTCGAGCATCTGGATGCCTGGATTGCCGCCAACCGGCAGATGATGCAGCGCCGCCACGATTCTTTTCGGAGTGAATTCCTCCGCCCCGGAAACCCCTTTACGCTGGCCGCCAGCGGTGGTTTCTTCGCTTGGGTGCGGCATCCGTTTACCGGCCACACCGGTCGCCAGGTTGCGCGACAGCTGGCTGACGAGGCCAACCTGCTCTGTCTTCCCGGCGAGGTTTTCGGTCCCGGTATGGAAGGGTACCTGCGGCTGGCTTTCGGCAATATCCGTGAAGAGGAGATTTCGGCGGCGGTGGAGCGGTTTCGGGGTTTTCCCTGGGAAGGGTGAAGGGCAAAAGCTTTTAAATCGTCGGGTCCCGGCCCGACAGCCGGGTTACTTTTCTTTGAACGCAAATGAAAAGTAACCAAAAGAAACTCTGGCTGCGCCGCATGGGGGTCGCGTAAGGGCGCTGGATTTTAATGCCGTCGCTGCTGTTGACTTGCGGCAGAGCTTCGATCGTCCCACTTGCGAAGGGAAGAGGTCGCTCAGGCAGTCAGCACGGCTGAGCAAACACCGCCGCTGCTAAAGGAGAAAACCAATCTGCGGTGTTGTGCAGGCATCAAGGGGGTTGCTTTATCGTTTGTCGGTTTTCACTCAACAGCTCTCGGACGAAACGTTCTTTTGAAACACTGCAGGCATGATCTCCAGTCACAGGTCGCATTTCAGCCCCACCCCACGAAGCGATGTCAGTGTTTTGTTCACTAAATGTGATCAGAGCACTAAGCGCAGCAACAGAAATACGCCCCGCGAAGGAGCCATTTTTTGCTTACTTTTTGTTGGCTTTGACAAAAAGTAAGGCGTCAGGCGGGACGCGACCCGTCGGTTCTGGTTGTGAAGTTGCCTGAGTTTATTAGGGTGTGAAGTAACAAAACCTTGAAACCGTCGGGTACCGTCTCGACAGCCGAGTTACTTGTTTTATGGCAGTGCCTGTAAATAAAAATCTCCCCATCGAAAGCGTTATCCCCGAGCTGAAACAGGCCCTGGCCGAGCATGACGCCGCCGTTCTGCAGGCCCCGCCCGGCGCCGGCAAGACCACGCGGGTGCCGCTGGCGCTGCTC
>JAQYWA010000120.1 GCA_030145265.1 Desulfuromonas sp.
GGCAGAAGGCAGAAGGCAGAAGGCAGAAGGCAGAAGAGGCTTCTTTTCTCTTCTGCCTTCTCACTTTGAAAAGCTGTACGGATTACTTTTGGAGCAGTACCGTGCTGAATTCTTCGAGCATGCGGTTTTTTATGATAGAGCACCCGAGTCGTTCATAACGGTTGCGCACGTCGAAATTATATTCCCACAGGATGCCGGAGAGGAGCAGGGGGGTGCCCGGTGCCGCTTTTGCGACTAGATCGTCAGCGACGAGCAGCAGGATGTCGCCGTAAATGTTGGCCAGCACTAGGTCGAAATCGGTTTCCGGGCACTGGTCGAGGGTGCCGCAGAAGTGGTCGACGCGGTCGGCGACATCGTTGATTGCGGCATTGACCTGGCAGGTTTCGATGGCGCCGGGGTCGATGTCGAGGCACAGGGCGCTCTTCGCGCCGAGCTTGAGGGCGGCGATAGCGAGAATACCGGTGCCGCTGCCGAGGTCGAGCACGCGGGCTCCTTCGAGTTGCGGCATGGTTTCGATGATTTCGAGGCAGCTGGCGGTGGTTTCGTGTTCGCCCGAGCCGAATGCGCCGGCGGCCATCACCAGGTCGATGCGGCCGTCTTGCGAGGCCGGCAAGCCGACCGGAAGGATGCGAAAACGGCTGCCGATGTCAAAAGGAGTGAATTTTCTACCCATGGGTGCGGTCCTTAGATTTGGGAGCTTGTGACTCAAATAAAGCAAGGTAAATCAAAGGCTGATTTACCGCAATGACGCAAGGGCGCAGAGGAAAAGCATGGGCAAAGCGTTTTTTTTGAGGTTTTCCCTGCGGCTCTGCGCCTCTGCGTTGAAACCTTCGTTTTTGGGTTGTAGAGCTTGAATTCTCGGTTTTCCGCTGTAGTTATTGATCAATGACCTGTGTTGAAACACTCATAATCCCAAGGTGCGCAGGATGAAGAGGGCGGCGGTGTAGGTGACCGCCGACAGGAGGGTCGACATCATCACGATTGACCCGGCCAGTTCGGCATCGCCCTTCATCTGGTGGGCCATGATGTAGGTGGCGGTGGCTGCCGGGGTGCCGGCCATCAGTACGCCGATGGCGAGGTCCTGGCCGGTGACGCCGAGCAGCACCAGCAGTACGGCGGCTATCAGCGGCAGCCAGACGATCTTGATGCCGGTGGCGAAAGCGGCTCGCACCAGGTCGCCCTTGAGCCGTTCGAGGGAGAAGGATCCGCCGATGGCGATCAGCGCCAGCGGTAGGGTCATGCCGGTAGCTATATTCAGGCTGCGGTCGAGAATCACCGGCATTGGCAGGGCCAGGAAGCTCCAGAGGATGCCGGCAAACGAAGCTATGATCAGTGGGTTGAAGGCAATCTGGCGGAGCCAGAAGGCCGCGTCGCGGTTGCTGTCGTTGCCGCGATGCGGGAGGAGCAGGGCGAGGATGGCGAAGAAGTTGAGGACCGGTACCAGGAATCCCATGAGAATCCCGGCGCGGGTAAAGCCCGCTTCGCCGTAGGCGTTGAAGACAATGGCCAGTCCCATGTAGGCGAGATTGCCGCGGAACGAACCCTGACAGAAGGAGCCGCGGGCGGCTGGTGGGTAGCGGCGCAGGGCGGCGTAGCCGTAAGCTACGAAGAAGCCGATGGCGATGGCGGCCGCCGAGCCCAGTACCAGGGCACCGTTGAAATTGGCGAAGAAGTCGGCGGTGCCGATTTTGTAAAAGAGAAGCAGCGGCAGGCAGATGTAGAAGACCAGCCGGTTGGTCTGAAACAGGAATGCCTGGTCGATCAGTCCGCCCTTTTTGAGACCATAGCCGAGGGCGATGACCAGAAAGACCGGCAGAACGATTGTCAGGATGTCGAAAAAAAGCGCCATGGCATGCCTGTCTTTAGCTGTTGGGTCCGCCAGCATAACCTGCCGGCTTAAATGCTGTCCAATGATATTTTCGTGGAGATCTGACAACGGCATGATCTCTGATATAGTTAGAACGCAAAGCGGGTTTGCTCGCTTTTGCCTCCTTTTCTTAACCCTTCTGTCCGCAGGAGGGTTTTTTTTGTTTACGCATAAATACTTGAATTGTTAGTGATCCCTGGGGTACAAATCTAGTTATGCGAAGAAATCTATACGTCCGGCTGGCCATTTTGATTTTCTTGGTGGTGGGGATCACGTCCTTGCATTACCTGACCACGACCCAGAAGGGCGAGTATCACGACATCTACCGGCAGCTTTACTACATCCCGATCATTCTCGGCGGGCTCTGGTACGCTCTGCGTGGCGGCGTGGCGACCTCGATCACGATTTCGATCCTCTATGCCCCGCATGTGGTGTTTCAGTGGGGCCAACATCACGGCGTTCCCCTCGAGCAGTATCTGGAAATTCTCCTTTACAACCTGATCGGCTTTCTTACCGGGTTTCTCAGCCAGCGCGAGTTCATGCAGCGGGTTCGGGCTGAAAAAACGGCCCATCGCCTCGAAGAGAGCTATGCCAAGCTGCGTGAACAGGCCGACCTGGTGCTTGAAATCGAGGAGCAGTTGCGCCGTGCCGATCGACTTTCGGCTCTGGGGGAACTGTCGGCGGGAATGGCTCATGAGATTCGCAATCCGCTCGGCTCGATCCGCGGCACGGCGGAGATCCTGAAAGACGGCATCGACCCGTCGGACAAGCGTTATGAGTTCGCCCGGATCCTGATCAAGGAAGTCGACCGGCTGAACCGGGTGGTACAGGATTTTCTCGATTTTTCCAGGCCGGCGACCCCCCGCAGGGAGTCGTTCGATGTGCTCGAGACCCTGCGCGAAGTTCTGGTTCTGATCCGTCAGCCGGCGCTGAAAAGCAAGGTTCAGACTGTTCTCGAAGGGGAGGGAGCACCGGCGGTGGCGGGGGACCGTGAACAGCTCAAACAGGCGTTTCTCAACCTGATGCTCAATGCCCTGCAGGCCAGCCCGAGGGTGGCACGCTGACCCTGTCGGTGCAAGCTGAAGACGGTGAGGTTCGGATCCTTTTTGCCGATACCGGGCAGGGGATTCCGAAGGAAAGTCAGGATCGCATTTTCAATCCGTTTTTCACCACACGCAGTGAGGGGACCGGGCTCGGCCTGGCCATCACCCACCGGATCATCCAGGGGCACGGCGGTCGCATTGAAGTTGACAGCCGCCCCGGCGAGGGGACGGTTTTTACCCTGCATTTGCCGCAGCCCGCGGCAGCATCAGCTTAGCTAGTGTCCATCCGGAAACTACGGATGAAAACTAGCCAGTCAGGAGGCATGCGTGTCCCGTAACACCATACTGCTCATTGATGACGACGCATCCTTGCGCCGGGTGACCGAATTTACCCTCCACGAGGCCGGTTACCGTGTGCTGACCGCCGACGACGGCGAGGAGGGGCTGAGGATTTTCGAGATCGAGAAGCCCGAGGTGGTCATCACCGACATCCAGATGCCGGGGCTTTCCGGTTACGACGTGCTGAAGAAGGTTAAGTCCGAGCACCCGGAAACCCTGGTCATCGTTATCACCGCTTACGGTACCGTGGAAAGGGCCGTCGAGGCGATGAAGCTCGGTGCCTTCGATTATTTGACCAAGCCTTTCAGCCGCGACGAACTGGTGATAGTGGCTGGCAAGGCCTTTGCCTACAGCGGATTGAAAGAGGAAAACCAGCGGCTGCGCCAGGAACTGACGCAAAAAATCGATTTTACCCGGCTGGTCGGGATTTCCGATCAAATGCAACAGGTGTGCGACGTGGTGCGAAGGGTGGCATCGACCGAGGCGACGGTGCTGATCAGCGGCGAAAGCGGCACGGGTAAAGAGCTGATCGCCCGGGCCATCCATTCGGGGAGCGAACGCCATGCCGCGCCCTTTATTCCGGTCAACTGTGCGGCGATCCCCCGCGAACTGCTCGAAAGTGAACTCTTCGGCCATCTCCGTGGCGCCTTCACCGGGGCGGTCAAGGATCGCAAGGGCAAGTTCGAACAGGCCGATGGTGGCACCTTGTTTCTCGACGAGGTCGGCGACTTGCCGGTGGAACTGCAGCCCAAGCTGTTGAGGGCCCTGCAGGAACTGGAAATTGAGCCGGTCGGCGGCAGTGTGTGCAAGGTCGATGTGCGGGTGGTGGCTGCCACCAACCGCGATCTCGAGGCGGCTATCGATGAAGGCGATTTTCGCGAAGACCTCTACTATCGCCTGGCGGTGATCCCGGTGCATCTGCCGCCGCTACGCGAGCGGAGAGCTGATATTCCGGTGCTGGTCAGGCATTTTCTCGACAAGCATGGCGACGTCGCCTGTTCTGCTGCGGCGATGGAGGTTTTGAGCGCCTACGGTTGGCCGGGCAACGTGCGCGAGCTGGAAAATGCCGTTGAGCGGATGGTGATCCTGCGTCGCGGCGAGGGGATCGAATTGGACGACCTGCCGCCGAAAATACGCCGGCCGCAGCAGGGCGTCGCGAAGGGGGTGCTCAATCTTCCCGATGGCGGTTATCCTCTGGAAGAGTTGGAGAAGGAGGCGGTGCTCGAAGCCCTGCGCCGCAACGACTGGAACCAGACTCGTGCTGCCGCTTTTCTGCAAATCCCCCGCCATACCCTGATTTATCGTCTGGAAAAATACGGCATCGATAAAAACGGTACCGCGGTGAAGCCGAAAATCTGAAAACTTTCGTGAGAAGCGTACCTGTTCGTATTTTCGTCAGTGTCTTGGCCTTTGTCTGCCGGTGCTACTCTCTCCAGTGCTTTGATTCCTCCCCATGAAAAGGAAACGTTAATGGCCCGATTGACAGTTGATGGCGATGCCCTGCGGCAGCCGCAGCAGACTCAGTTCGAACTGGCTGGCTGGATAGATACCGCCCCCTTCGAGGACCTGGTCGGGCTGAAGATCGAGGAGGCGGCCGAAGGGAAGGCCGTTCTGACCCTGCCTTTTCGGGTCAAGCTGGCCATGGGGGGCGGTTTCATGCACGGCGGCGCCATTACCACCCTGGCTGATACCGCGGTTGCGATGGCGATCAAAGCGTTGCTGCCGCCTGGGACTATTTTCGCCACCACCGAGTTGACCACCCGTTTTCTCGCCCCGGTGAAACAGGGTCTGGTGACGGCGACGGCCATGGTTCGCGGCCCCGAAGGCCGTACCTTTTACGGCGAGGCGAAAATCACCGATGAGTCCGGCGGCGAGGCGGCGCTGTTCACCTCGATTTTTCGGATCGCCCGTGGCCAGGGATTCGACGATTGAACCGGAGCGATTTCGAACGGCTGATTGAGCGGGCGATCCGCAAAATTCCCCGCGAGTTCCTCGACCGTATCGACAATCTCACGTTTCAGGTCGAAGACTGGGCCGACCCTGAGATCCTGGACGAAGTCGGTTTCGACGATCCCCGCGACCTGCTCGGTTACTACCGGGGCTGGCCCCTTTCGGAACGGACCCACGAATACAGCAGCCTTCCCGACGTGATCACTATTTACCAGCAGGCGGTGGAGAACTACCGGCACGAGTCGGGGGAGCCGCTGGTCAAAATCATTCGTGAGACGATCATTCACGAACTGGCTCACTATTTTGGATTTTCCGAGGAAGAAATGGATGAAATAGAACGATTCTGGGCTGGTGAGGATATTCGGGACGAGGGGGAAACGGGGTGATTCTTGACTTTTTCCGTATGTCAGAGTACAAAATAAACATCTATATTTTCATATGAAGGGATATCCCATGAGACGTGTCCTGTTTCTCATAGTTGCCGGATTGCTCCTGCTCCCGGTTTCCTATACTTCCGCCGGCACCTCCCGCCCGGATGTGGAGCCCTCTCCGGGGGGCAAGGTCGGCAGTGTCGCTCCCGAGGTCAGCTTGAAAACCCTCGACGGCAAAACGGTTTCCCTCTCCGACTATCGGGGCAAAGTGGTCCTGCTCAACTTCTGGGCCACCTGGTGTCCCCCTTGTGCTGCCGAGATGCCCTCCATGGAGCGGCTGAATAAGGCCATGCTGGTGTACGACTTCGTCATGCTGGCGCTCAATGTCGAAGAGAACGGGGCCCAGGTTGTGCCCGCGTTCCTCAAAAACCATCCCCATTCCTTTCCCGTGCTGCTCGACTCTGACGCCAAGGCGCAGAAGGCCTTCGGGGTATTTCGGTTTCCCGAAACGTTTATCATCAACAAGGATGGTGTTATACTCAACCACATCCTTGGTGCGCGCGAGTGGGATGAAGCGACCACGATCGATTATCTGAAATTTCTGGCGAAGGGATAACCTATATGGGTGCCGGTGCCGATCTCACTTACTGGATCGCGTTTAGTGCGGGGATACTATCGTTTTTTTCCCCCTGCGTGTTGCCGCTCATTCCGTCTTACCTGACCTATATCACCGGTCTTTCCTTCGGCCAGCTTCAGGAAGCCCATCCGACCGCCAAGGTCAGGCTCACCGTGATGTTGCATTCGCTGGCCTTCATCGCCGGTTTTTCGGCGGTCTTCATCGGTCTGGGGGCGCTGGCCGGGGTCGCATCCTCGACCTTTCAGGTGCACATGCGCGAAGGCCTGATCTGGATTCAGCGTATCGGCGGCATCCTGGTCTT
>JAQYWA010000573.1 GCA_030145265.1 Desulfuromonas sp.
GACCAGAAAGAACAGGGCCAGGGCCAGGATGGCGAGACGCGATGTTCCGGTGAGATCGGCGATCAGGGCGAAAATGAACGGGCCGAAGATCGAGGCAAACTTGCCGCTGATCGCGTAGAATCCGAAAAATTCCGCGGATTTTTCAGCTGGGACGAGGGCCGCGAAGAGTGAACGGCTGATCGCTTGGCTGCCGCCGAGGATCAGGGCTACGACCAAGCCGAGAACCCAGAATTCCCATTCCTTGTGCATGGTGTAAGCGTAGGCCGTGACCAGGATGAAAAGGATCAGACTGAGCAGTACCGAGCGTTTGGCCCCGTAACGTTCGGCGAGACGGCCGAACAACAGCGCGCCGGGCATGGCGACGAACTGAATCATGATAAAACAGCCGAGAATGCTCCCCTGTGAGAGCCCCAGTTCTTCGCGACCGAAAATGGCCGAAACGACGATGATGGTCTGAATGCCGTCGTTATAGAAGAGAAAGGCGAGCAGAAAGCGCAGCAGGTCGGGATAGCGGCGGATATGGGCGAAGGTCTGCAGGTAGCCTTTGAATCCGCTTGGGAGCGGCTCGGGGGCGTGGACAAAGACTTCTTCCCGAACATGGCGGAAGGTGGGCAGGGCGAACAGGGCCCACCATAGCCCGGTAATAAGGAATCCGGCACGGGTGGCGGCTCCGCGGTTGGCAAAACCGAACAGGTCGTAACCCTGGATGAGGGTGAAGGCCAGCACAAGCATCAGGCCGCCGCCGATGTAGCCGAAGGCGAAGCCGCGAGCCGACAGGCGGTCGAGTTCGGTGCCTTCGGCCAGAGCCGGCAGAAAGGCATTGTAAAAGATGTTTCCGGCAGCGAAGCCGATGTTGCCAATGATGAAGAGCAGGGCGGCCAGCAGGTAGTCTCCGGGGCCGGTGAACACCAGCAGGGCGGTGGCGGTGGCGCCAGTCAGGGCGAAGAGGATCAGCAACAGCCGGCGGCGACCACGCTTGTCGGCATAGGCTCCCAGGTACGGGGCGGAGAGGGCCACAGCCAGCATTGAACAGGAGACCGCATAACCCCATAGGGCCGAAGCCGGCATGGTGCGGGTCAGGCCGAAAAATGAAAGATGTGCGCCATCAGGGGGGACCAGGGCAACGAAATATACAGGCAGTACCGCGGCGAGAATCACGGTGGCGAAAGCCGAGTTGGCCCAGTCGTACATGCACCAGGCAAACCAGGTTTTGCGCTTGCTGTTCGCTGTTTTGGAGGCCATGAGGGGAGATAACCCTTTAAAAAGGGGAACGGCAGGGGATGGTTCCCCTGCCGTCGGGTAGA
>JAQYWA010000574.1 GCA_030145265.1 Desulfuromonas sp.
GTCGTCGCAGTTGCGGTCACAGAAGGTCGGCTTGTAGCTCTCCGGCTCCTGGTAGGTGGTGATGACCCCCTCGTAGTTGCGCAGGACCACCTTGTTGGTTGAGATGGAAAGCAGATAGTTGGGCGTCAGCGGAATCTTGCCGCCACCACCGGGGGCGTCGATGACGTAGGTCGGCACGGAGAAGCCGCTGGTGTGCCCGATCAGACTTTCCATAATCTCGATCCCTTTGCCGACCGGGGTGCGAAAGTGGGTCAGCCCTTCGGAAAGGTCACACTGGTACAGGTAGTAGGGACGCACCCGGTTTTCGACCAGCTTGTGGACCAGCGACTTCATGATCCGCGGGCAGTCATTGACCCCGGCCAGTAGCACCGTCTGGTTGCCGAGGGGGATGCCGGCATCGGCGAGCTTGCGCAGCGCCTCTTTGGACGAGGTGGTCATCTCTCGCGGGTGGTTGAAGTGGGTATTGATCCACAGCGGATGGTGTTTCTTCAACATTGTGACCAGATCATCGGTGATCCGGTAGGGGAGGACCACCGGCATGCGGGTGCCGATTCGGATCACCTGAACATGCGGGATCTGGCGCAACTCGGTGAGAATCCAGTCGAGGTAATCGTCGCTGAGCATCAGGGGGTCGCCTCCCGAGAGGAGTACGTCGCGCACCTCCGGGGTCTGGCGGATGTAGTCCAGCCCCTGGCGGATAGCATCCTTGCCGGGGATGGAGTCGACGTCTCCGACCTTGCGTTTGCGGGTGCAGTGGCGGCAGTACATGGAGCAGACGTTGCTGATCTGGAACAGCACTCGATCGGGGTAGCGGTGGGTGATCACCCCCGATACCGGACTGTCCTTGTCCTCGGCCAGCGGGTCGGCCATGTCGCGCCGGTCGATGACCAGTTCTTCTGGGGAGGGAAAGGCCTGCCGAAAGACCGGGCCGTTGCGCCAGTCTTCGGTGTCGATCAGCGACAGGTAATACGGGGTAATCGAGAGGGGAAAGGTTTCCAGGGTCTGCTCGAGTTTTTTTCGCTCATCCGGCGCAAACTTGATCCCCAGCAGCAACTCGAAGGTATCAATGTTCTGGATGGAATTTTTGAGTTGCCACTTCCAGTCTTTCCATTTGGACAGGGGGACGTTTTCGGGGCAAATCTTGTCGGCGAGTTCCTGTTGATTGGTGCTGTAGATTGTCATAATAAAAGCCTCGTTGCTTTTTTAAATTTGAAGCGACGTGGTCGGCGGTCTCTCGGAGACGTTACCGACGGTTATTTTCAGTGTGTGGCCACCCGTCGTCGCGGTTTTTCGGGTATTG
>JAQYWA010000575.1 GCA_030145265.1 Desulfuromonas sp.
CTCAGCCTGCTGGGCCAGCAGAGCGGCCTGCGCAGCATCACCGTGTATGGCGGGGTCGGCATCAACCCGCAGATCACCAAGCTGAAAAAAGGGGTCGAGATCGTCGTCGCCTGCCCGGGACGCCTGCTCGACCACATCAAACAGTCAACCATCGATCTGAGCCAGGTGGACGTGCTGGTACTCGACGAGGCTGACCGCATGTTCGACATGGGCTTTTTGCCGGATATCCGCCGGATCATCAAGTGCCTGCCGAAGAAACGCCAGACCCTGCTCTTCTCGGCGACCATGCCGAAGGAGATCCGCCATCTGGCCGAAGAGGTCCTCACCAACCCGGAAACGGTTCAGGTCGATAAGGTCGCCCCGCCATCGACGGTCAGCCATGCGCTTTACCCGGTGCCCCAGCATCTCAAGACCGACCTGCTGCTGAAACTGCTCAAGCAGACCGATACCGAATCGGTGCTGGTCTTCACCCGCACCAAACACCGGGCCAAGCGGCTCGGCGAGAAGCTGGACAAATGCGGTTACCGGGCGGCCTCGCTGCAGGGCAACCTCTCCCAATCGCGGCGCCAGGCCGCTTTGAACGGCTTCCGCGATGGCAGCTACCAGATCTTGGTGGCGACCGATATCGCCGCCCGCGGCATCGACGTGTCGCAAATCTCCCATGTGGTCAATTTCGATATCCCCGATACACCCGAGGCCTATATCCACCGGATCGGCCGCACCGGCCGCGCTGCCCGCAGCGGAGATGCCTTTACCATGATCACCGATGAAGACTTGGTAATGGTGCGGGCTATTGAGCGAGCCCTCAGTACCCAGCTAGAGCGCCGCAAACTAAACGACTTCGATTACAAAGTGCCGGCCCCCGAGCGCCCTGCGCAGCCCCCGCAACGCCCAGCCCGCTCCGGGCAGCGTCCCAAACCGCAGGGGAACAAGACGAAGCCGGCATCCGGCAGCAGGAAAACTGCCGGTGGCGGGCCGCGCCAAAGACCGCGCTGAGGCCTGAAAACGCCGCAACCCTTGTGACTCACCAGTCGCATACCAGTACCAGTTATGCTTGTTTCGCCTGCCAAACCTGATATACATGATGGTTGAAAGCCGTCAGTATGATCGATACGTGCAATAAAATTCTAACAGGGAGGCTCTATGCAGGATTGGGGAAATGGACCCGATGATCTAGAAAAGAAGATCATCGACATCACCAACCAGTTGAAGGGTAAATTCAAACCGAACAAAGGTGTTCTGCCGCTGCTCATCGTGATCTTTTTATTGATCATCGGCGGTTACAGCAGTTTCTACGAGG
>JAQYWA010000576.1 GCA_030145265.1 Desulfuromonas sp.
GGTAATGCACCGGCAGAAATTGCTCGGACAGGTCCTGCAGGGTTTCGGAATGTCCGAGAAACAGGAAGCCCCCGGGGCGCAGGCAGCGGGAGAAGCGTTCGATGATGCGCCGGTTGGTTTCCTGACGGAAATAGATCATCACGTTGCGGCACAGCAGCAGGTCGACCTCGGCGGTGCCGTTGTCGGGGGCCGGATAACGGCCGGTCTGCAGGTTGAGATAGCCGAACCGCACCAGGCTGCGCGGCTGCGCGGACACCGCCAGCCGGCCGATGCGGGGGGCGAAATAGCGCTGCCGGTAGCAAGCCTCGGTGACCCGCAGGGCACGCTCGCCATAGAGCCCTTCCCGGGCCCGGCGCAGCGCCTGGTAGTTGATGTCGGTGGCCAGGATATCCACCTGCCAGTCGGCCAGCTCGGGAAAGTGTTCGAGCAGCAGCATGGCGAGCGAGTACGGTTCCTCGCCGGTCGAACACCCCGCCGCCCAGATGCGCAGGCTGCGCTGCGGCCGGTTGCGTTCGATCAGTTCGGGAATGACCCGATGCTGCAGCGCCTCGAAATGGGCCCGGTAACGGAAGAAAAAAGTTTCCCCGATAGTCAGCAGGCCGAGCAGTTTTTTCAGTTCCTGGCGACTGTCCTGGTACCGGTCCAGGTAGACGTAATACTGCCCATAGCTTTCCAGGCGCAGAGCCCGCATCCGGCGGCACAGCCCCCGCTCGAGGATCTTGCTGTTCCCCAGGTCAAAATGCAGGCCGCTGTGCTGCACCAGAAACGCCTGAAACCGCTGCAGATCCCTCTTGCCGAGAGGATCGCAGATCGCCAGGTCCTTGCGACGGCGGGCCCGGGCGATCAAGTCGAGGTCATCGAGCAGGCGCTGGTAATCGACGGGGCTGGGCAGAAAGTCGAAGAGGTCGAGCAGCTCGTATTCCAGCTCCGCCTGAGCGGAGGCGGCGATGATGGGAATATGCCGGGTCGTGCGGTGGAAGTGGAGGGTGCTGATCAACGTCAGCTCCGGCCCACTGGCCACTTCGGCCAGAATCAGGTCGGGGGCATAAGAAGCAACCACCATCGGGGCAGGCAGCCGGCCAACCAACGTCTCGACCTGGTACCCGTTTTCGCGCAGCAAATCCGTCAGCGACAGCTCCAGGCGCTGGTAGGGGTCAAGAATCAGGATGTTGAACGGCTGGGGCATGACAGCCTTTCTAATTCAAACAAATCCAAGGGAGTAAAAGCAGGGAGAAGGGAGAGGGGAGAAGAAAAGTCTTTTTCCGCCTTCTACCTTCCGCCTTCTACCTTCCGCCTTC
>JAQYWA010000577.1 GCA_030145265.1 Desulfuromonas sp.
GGCGATCATCCCCATGCCGCACAGCTGCCCAAAGAACTCGTACTTTAAGATCGATTTTAGGAGATAAAGATGGCTGAGCAGAAGTTCTACGCGACCGGTAAAAGGAAGACCTCCATCGCCCGGGTCTGGTTGAAGCCTGGGGAGGGGAACATTGTGATCAACAACCGCTCCCTGGATGAATTTTTCGGGCGCGAAACCTCGAAAATGGTGGTGCGTCAGCCCCTCGAACTGACTGAAAACGTCGGCAAGTTCGACATTTCCGTCAACGTCTGCGGCGGTGGCCCTTCGGGTCAGGCCGGGGCGATCAAGCACGGCATCACCAAGGCTCTGCTTGAGGTGAATCCTGATTTGCGTGGCGTGCTGAAAAAAGCTGGGTTCATTACCCGCGACAGCCGCATTAAAGAGCGGAAGAAGTACGGGCGTGCCGCTGCTCGCCGTAGCTTCCAGTTCTCCAAGCGTTAATAGATTGTTTGAACCGGACCTGTGCCGGTTGTTACCTGAATGTTAGAAAAGGGAAACCCACGGGTTTCCCTTTTCCTGTTCAAGGAGATTGCCATGATCAGGGTTGCCATTGTCGGAGCCAGCGGTTACACGGGAGTTGAACTCTATCGCCTGCTGGTCAACCATCCCGCTGTCGAAGTGACCTGCGTCACCTCCAGGCAGAATGCCGGCGAGCCGTTTGCCGAGGTCTTTCCTTCCCTGCGGGGACGCACTGACTTGGTCTGCGATCCGGTCGAGGTGGATATCGTCGCTGCCAAGGCCGATTTCGTCTTTACCGCGCTGCCGCATAAGACCGCGATGGAGTTTGTTCCAGGGCTGTTGGCTGCAGGGAAGAAGGTGGTCGACCTGTCGGCCGACTATCGGTTGCACGATGCGGCGGTTTACGAGGCCTGGTATCAGGCCCACACCAGCCCCGAACTACTGGGCGAGGCGGTGTACGGTCTGCCCGAACTGTACCGTAAGCAGGTGCGGGGAGCCCGTCTGGTGGCCAACCCTGGCTGCTATCCGACCAGTGTGGCTCTGGCCCTGGCGCCTCTGCTGAAAAACGGGCTGGTCGATCCGGCTTCGTTGATTATCGACAGCAAGTCGGGGACCAGCGGCGCCGGCCGTTCGGCCAAGGTAGGCAGTCTGTACTGCGAGGTCAACGAGGGATTCAAGGCCTACGGCGTGGCCAGCCATCGGCACACCCCGGAAATCGAGCAGACTCTGGGCGAGTTGGCCGGGCTGCCGGTGACGGTCAATTTCACGCCGCACCTGCTGCCGGTGAGCCGGGGTATCCTGTCGACCTGCTA
>JAQYWA010000578.1 GCA_030145265.1 Desulfuromonas sp.
CCTGAACAACTGTTCGAAGCGACGGTTGAGCGCGACGATCTCTCCCGCGGGAGAGATCAGCAGTATCGCCTCGCTGGTGGCGTCGAGAATGGCCCGGGCTTCGCTGCGGGCCAGATCCGCCTCGCGGTAGAGCTCTTCGAGCCGGGACACGGTGTCGCGGAGCTGCTGCTCGATCCGGCGGCGGGTACTGAGGTCGTGGACCAGGCCGACGAAGCGCGATTTCCCTCCCCAGGGCATTACCCCCACGGAAAGGTTCACCGGGAAGCGACTCCCATCCAGGCGCACCCCCTCCAGTGCACGCACTGCTCCCTCCTCTACATCACCACCGTCGCCAATCGTGGCGGCCCGGGCGATGGCAGCGCTCCCTGGAACCAGAGCCTCGATGTTTCTGCCAATCAGCGCTGCCGCCGCTCCGGCGAAAAGGCTCTCCGCCACCGGATTCAGCGACTCGATGACACCCTCCCCGTCAAAGACCACCATGCCATCCGCCAGGCTCCGCATCATGGTGGCGAGGCGAGCAGCATTGAGCTCGGTTTCGGCCCAGGCGGCCAAGTCGCCCAGGGCCGTACGGTCGTCGCTGCTCAACTGTCGGGGCTGGTGATCGATAAGACAGAGGGTGCCGACCCTCTGACCGCGGGGTCCGTGCAGCGGCTGGCCGGCATAGAAGCGGACATGGGGAGGACCGGTGACCAGGGGATTGTCGAAAAAACGGGGATCCTGCTCGGCGTCGGGAATAATGAGCGGCTCGTCGTGAAGGATAGCGTGGCCGCAGAAGGAAACATCCCGGGGCGTCTCGGAAACCGACAGCCCCACGCACGACTTGAACCACTGACGGTTGGCATCGACCAGACTGACGAGCGCCACCGGCACGCCAAACAGACGGGAGGCGACCCGGGTGATGCGGTCGAAGCGCTCCTCCGGGGGGGTGTCGAGGATCGCCAGACCCCGCAGGTCGGCCAACCGGGCCTCTTCATAGTCGGGGATCGGTGCGTTCAGCATTGGAGACTCCCACTGTGAGCATTAAAAACACTGCGTCACAGACCACCTGCATAGCAGGTGGCTTGAGGAAAACCCGTAAAAGGGGCTAGCGATTTTGCCCCTCCTTCCCCTGTGACGCAGCCTTCGCTGCGTGGACGTTTTGAGAAAAGGCGGGCGGATGTTTGAGCGAAGCGAGTTTTCGCCCGACCTCAAAACGTCTGCGCAACGAAGGGGACCCGAAGGGCAAGGAGCGGGGTGCCCTTTCTCTGCTTACTCTCTTTGGGCATGCAAAGAGAGTAAGTCGACGTCTGGG
>JAQYWA010000121.1 GCA_030145265.1 Desulfuromonas sp.
GAGAAAGGGCACCCCGCTCCTTGCCCTTCGGGTTCCCTGCGCTTCGCAGACATTTTGCGGACGGACAAAAACTCGCTTCGCTCAGACATTTGTCCGTCTGTTTCGCAAAACGTCCACGCAGCTCCGGCGGCGTCACAGGGGGAGTAGGGCGGCACTTATAGCCCCTTTTAGGGGCTTTCCTCAAGCCACCTGCTATGCAGGTGGTCTGTGACTCGCGATTGCTGATATGAGAGTCCGAAAAGCCAGGGGTTGCCCTGGCTTTTTTGATTTATGCCGCAGGCTGAAAGGGCTGCTGGGGCTATGAATAGACTGCCGCCGGAATTCGACCTGAAAAAAATCCCCGCGACCCCCGGCGTCTACCTGATGAAGGGGGACGGGGGGACAATTCTTTACGTCGGCAAGGCCAAGCATCTGCGTAACCGGCTGCGCAGCTACTTTTCCGCTGCCGGCGACGGCCGCGCCCATATCCGCTTTCTTATGGCCAGGGTTCGCGACCTCGAAACGATCGTCACCGACACCGAAAAAGAAGCGCTGATCCTCGAAAACACCCTGATCAAACAGCATCGCCCCCGTTACAATATTAACTTGCGGGACGACAAAACCTACGTTTCGCTGCGCTTCGACCTGGGCGAAGAATTTCCCGCCCTGCAGGTGGTACGCAAGGTTCGCCGCGACGGGGCCCTCTATTTCGGTCCCTTTGCCTCCTCGTCTGCAGTACGCGATACCCTCAAGGAAATCTACCGGATTTTTCCTTTGCGCCATTACCCGATCACGACCTGTCGGCAGCGCGGCCGACCCTGCCTGTTTTTTCAGATCGGGCAGTGCAGCGCTCCTTGCCATGGCCGGATCAGCGTCCAGGGGTACCGGGAGCTGGTCGACGGCGTGATCGCCCTCCTGTCCGGGCGTGAGAGCGAAGTGCTGCAGATGCTGCGGCAGAAGATGCGGACGGCCTCCTCCGAGCTGCGTTTTGAAGACGCGGCCCGGTTGCGCGATCAGATTCGTTCCATCGAGCAGACTGTTGAGCGGCAGAAGGTGGTGACGCCGGCCGGCGGCGACCAGGACGTGCTTGGCCTGCACCGCGAAGGGGGCGAGGTCGAGCTGGTCATCCTGTTTGTCCGCCAGGGCAAGCTGGTCGACCGGCGTAGCTTTGCCATCGATTGGAAACTGGATGAAGTTGAACTTCTCTCGTCGTTTCTGCAGCAGTTCTACGGCCGGGATGTTTTGATCCCCGACCAGTTGCTGCTGCCCTTGTTGCCGGAGGATGGCGCGACCCTGGCCGACTGGCTCGGCGACCTTAAGGGGCGCAAGGTCGAGGTTCTGGCGCCGCAGCGGGGGGCCAAACGCGAACTGGTCGAACTGGCTAACCGCAACGCTCTCGAATCGTTTAGAGAGCGGGGGAGCCGGCGCGAAGCCATCGAGGGTGTGCTTGCAGAAATCCGCCAGCGGCTGCATCTCGGCCGGCTGCCCAAACGCATGGAATGTTACGATATTTCCAATACTCAGGGACAACAGAGTGTTGGCAGTATGGCGGTGCTGCTCGACGGTGAACCGGCCAGGGCCGAGTATCGTCAGTACAAAATCCGCACGGTGGAGGGGGCGGATGACTTCGCCTCGCTCTACGAAGTCCTTCATCGCCGGCTCAGTCGTGGCATTGACGAGGGGTTGTTGCCGGACTTTATCCTGATCGATGGCGGCAAGGGGCAGCTCGGGGTGATCGACCGGGTGCTGGATGAACTCGGGCTGGCCGGGCGCATTGACTGCGCCGGCATTGCGAAGAGTCGGGTCGTGTCCAACGTGCGCGGGCGAGCGCTTGAGCGCAGCGAAGAACGATTTTTTCTCCCCGGGCGCAAGAACCCGGTTTTGCTCCGGCAGGGGACGCCAGCCCTGTTCATGCTCGAACGGCTCCGCGATGAAGCCCATCGCTTTGCTCTGACCCAGCATCGCAAGCTGCGCAGCAAGGCCGCGCTCAGCTCGGTGCTCGAAGAAATTCCGGGCGTCGGCCCGGCTCGGCGCAAGGTATTGCTCCGGCATTTCGGCAGCCTGAAGCGGATTCGCGAGGCGACCCTGGAAGATTTGTTGCAAGTTTCCAGTCTGCCGGAATCGGTGGCCCGCAGGGTCTTCTCTGCTTTACTGCCGCCCGTTGATTGAACAGCTCTTGGCGTCGTCGAGATGAGTACCCGCACGAAGGGAATGTGAATCGTAGGTTTCGGCCTTGTCGGTATCGGCTGTCGAGCTGTCGAGAAACCGCCTCAGGTTCTTCAACTCACCCGCGCGCAAAGGGTTACATGGGTGCCGGTGTGGGCATGATCGAGAAAGAAAAAGCTATATCGGTTTCCTGCGGGAACAACACACGCTGGATACAACCGTCGAACCTTCAGATCCCTTCCATTTGCAGAGCGATTTCCTTCAGCAGTTCACGGTTGATTCGGTTGTCGGGTGTTTTGGGGAGATATTTGGTGAAACGAATCTTGTCCGGCAGGTTCAGTTCACCGATATCTTCGATGATGTGTTCACGGATTTCACGCAGGGTTTTCCCCCGGTAGCTTTCATCGCGAAAATCCTTCAACACACAGAAGGTCACCAGCATATAGCCTTGCAGTGGATGATCGATGACGATGGCCGCGCATTCGCGAATGCGGCGCATGGTCATGACGGTTTCTTCGATTTCGGCGATACTGCGTCGCCCGCTGCCGGAGCTGACCACGTTGTCCAGTCGTCCGGTCAGGTCTATATTGGCATGATCGTCGTAAATAGCGCCGTCCCCCGTGGTGAAATAGGTTCGCTGGGGGAATTTTTTCCAGAAGGTTTGCTGATAGCCGACCGGATCCTTGTACAGATCCTGCAGCATCGACGGAAGCGGTGAGGCCAGCACCAGGCGTCCGGGTTCCTCCGCTGCGCTGATCGGCATCCCTTCGTGGTCGATAATGCGGGCATCCACCCCCGGCAGTGGGCGCATCATGGTGTCATCCTCAAAATCCACAACTCCCGGCACACCGGCGATCAGGCAGCCTCCCGTTTCCGTCTGCCCCCAGATCTGGGTGATGGGGAGATTGTGTTTGTTGGTCAATTCGTACTGCGCCCAGTTGTACACTTCTTCACTGAGTTTCTCGCCGCCACAACCAATCAGGCGCAGGGAGTTACTGGAACGGTTCATGTAGCGTTTGCTGCTTTTCGCGCGCATGACACTGCGCAGCAGCGATGGGTTGGTAAACAGCACCGTCACGTGGTAGCGGTCCAGGTAGTCGAAAAAACCCTTGGTGTTTTCATAGGAAATGGCGCCTTCATACAGAAACAGGGTTGTTCCCAGGGCCAGTGGCCCGTAAACGGAATAGGTGTGGCCGTTGATCCAGGCCAGATCCGAGGTATTCCAGAAAATATCGGTATCCACCAGATCGAACAGCACCTCGGTGGTAAATTGCGCCCACATCAGATAACCGGCCAGAGCGTGCAATACGCCGCGCGGCTGCTTGGACTTGGTTGAGGTATAGAGCATAAACAGCGGCTCGTCAGCATGGCGCAGGGGGTCATAGACCGCACCGGTGGCGAACTCGGGATCGGTAATCAGATCATCGTACCAGATGTCGCGCTTCGGGCGCATCAGGGTGTTCTGACCGGTGCGGCGCACCACCACACAGTGATGGATGCCGTAATCGATACGCTCCAGCGCCTCATTCACCACATCTTTAAGTCCTCGGCTGCGAAAACTGACGCCATCACAGGTAATGATGAATTTCGCCTGACAGTGCTGCAGACGCTGCGCCAGCGATTCGGCGGAATAAGCCATGTGGTAGTTGATATGAATGGCGCCGATGCTGGCGCAGGCGAGCATGGCCACCACGGTTTCCGGCAGGTCCGGCAGATAGATCAGGACATGGGTCCCCTTTTTTACCCCCAGATGTAGTAACCCGTTGATCAGGCACAAGACCTCATGCCCCAGAGCCTGGTAGGTATAGGTGCGCTCCTCTTCATTGACTCCGCGCCAAATCAGTGCCGCCTTGTTGCGGCGCAGGGTATTCATGTGCTTGCCGACCAGGTTTTCAAACACATTGAGCGTGCCACCGGGGAACCAGTGGTAATAGGGGGGCGCCATGTCGTCCAGAACCTTTCGGTAGGGTCCTGACCAGTTCAGATACTTGCGCCCCAGCACATCGAACAGTTCGTGTGGCGACATGTTTCTGTAGGCTTCGTACTGATGTACGGAAATTTTGTGCCGTTGATAATCAAGCTTGGGATGAACCATCACATATGTTCCTTACGGGACAGGTCCTGCTGGGCGCAGAACAGATCATTAAGCGTCTTATGGGATGATGACAGCTCCTGTAGAATCTTTAGGAAAACCTTTGTTGTCGCAATGGAATCGCCCAGTGCCCGGTGACGCTGTTCACAGTCGATAGAGTACGTATTGAGCAGATCATCCAGTTGGGTATTGGTATTGTTTTCCATCACCATTTTATACAGTAGCATGGTGTCGAGCCAGGGGGCGTCCTCCAGGGTGCAGTCGTAATAATCTTTCAGATGACGGTTGAGCATTCGCAGATCAAAGTTGATATGGTGCCCGACAATCATACTGCTCCCGATGAAACTGAGAAATTCGGGCAGCACTTCAGCGATCGACGGCTTATCCGTCAGCATGTCATCGGTAATGCCGTGCCACTGGATCGATTCTTGCCGGATAGGGGACGGTGGTTTAATATAGGAGTCGTAGATCTTGGTGATTTTGCCACGTTTCACCTTCACCCCGGCCGCATTGATAATGGCATCCTCGGCCACATTCAGCCCCGTTGTCTCCAGATCGATAATGCAGTAGGTGGCTTCATTCAACGTCATCTTCAGCACACTTTGCGAGCGGATAGCGTCGCAATGTTGCCGTACATAGGTTGCCAGAGGGTCGCGCTCCGCATCATTTTTGCGTGGGCTCACTGTTTTTAGAAGGTTTTTCCACATGTCCATCATCCATGTCAGTGCAATAAAAAAAATCAGAACAACTCAAGCCCTGTTTTGCTGGGCAGAAGTTAAAAGCACAATGTGTTAACTTGTTTTGGAACGCATCTCCCCGCCGGAGGAGGCCGAAAAAAGAAGGCTTCACCAGGGCCATCATGTGATAGTCTAACAACTCAAATGAGAGCGCCGTGCCTGGGGGAATGGTGGTGAAAATAATTGGAGAATTGTGCTTAAAAAATCGTAGTTACCTGATGCCTGTCTATACACTTTGAGCTGGAGATTCCCCATTTGAGAGTTTATACTCATCTCTAAATTTTTCAACAGGAGTTTTGTCTTATGAATTTAAAACCTATCTTCATCCTAATTGTCATCGTTTCACTCATCATGTGGTTATCTAGATGCGAATACGGCGCGGAGCATCAGGATGTGGATCCGAAATATAAAAACGCCCACCTGACGGCAATCAGCGCCCAGAATCTGCTCAAAGAAAAAAAACATGAAGAGGCGCTCAAATACTACGAGATGGCCCAAGGGGAGATGGAGCATCCCAACGTTCGAGCCGACAAGGGCGAAGATATTTACATCAACTATGGCTTTGTCATGAATGATATCGGCGTCATCCATCTAGGCTGGGCGCTGTACGGCAAAGAGCTGAACACCGAGCTCGACCATGTGGATATGGCTTCCATTGACAAAGAGGAGCTCAATGTGGCAATTCAGGCACTGGAAACCGCCATCGACTTTTACCAGCGCTGGTTTGACCACAACCCCAAGGATTATGAACGGTTTTCCAAGGCCATTTCGGAAAGCCTGGCCAATTACGGTGTTGCCCTGAAATACTCTGGCGAAATGGACAAGGCCCAGGAGGCGTTTCGTCTGTCGTTGTTGCGCAATCCTGACAACGGCAACGCTGAGCGGTCGCTCAAAATGATTGACATTGATCCACAGCCTTTCATCGAAGCGGGTAAAGCCGAGCGGGAGAAACACAGTAAGTTTAAGTTGTAATTCGCCCGCAATGGTTACCCGTGCCCTCCGACAGGGTGTAAACTCTGTCGGAGGGCACGGTCTGAACAGCAGCCCTAGAACAGCAAACCAAACGGCTCGACCACAAAGCGCCGGGTTCTGCGTCTCTTCTCGTCTCCAGCCTTTATTCCGACTCTTGTTCAAATAGCCTTTCATGGCCGCGTCTATAGCTCGTCTCTCCTCCCGTGGTTCCGGATGAAAACAGTTTCGTGTTGGTCGGGCACCGCCCGACAACATGCAGCGGAGGTTGTTGGTCCCGCAAAAAATAAAAAACCTATTGCCAAGAGCGCCAAGAGAACCCATTGATTCTTATGAGAATTTCTTGGCGCCTTGGTGCCTTGGTGGTAAAAAATGATTTTTTGCGAACTGGTGGCGCCGTGTAGTGCGTTTCAAAAAATCAATGCCCTTTGTAGGAGCGGCTTCAGCCGCGATGTGCTTCTAATTGTGTAGTTCAGTAAA
>JAQYWA010000579.1 GCA_030145265.1 Desulfuromonas sp.
CCCCACTTCCGTTTATTTCATGCAAAGCAAAAGGGGGTCCTGCTCAGCAGGACCCCCGGGTATTTTGGACATCGGCAAACGATCAGCGAAGCTCTTTAACTATTGCCGAGAAATCTTCTTCGCCTCGCCCGGCCTTGACCGCCTTTTCGTAGACTTTGGTCACCGCATTAGCGGCGGGGAGTTCAAGGTTAGCCTTCGCAGCCACCTCTTGCACCATCAGCAGCCCTTCGTAGACGTACTTGAGCGCCAGGTTGCGAGAAAAGTCGCCACGGGCGATCGAGCGGCCCTTGGCGTTGAACAGTGGCGAAGACACCCCACCCGACTCGAGCACTTCAAGGATCTTGTCCGGCTTGAAGCCGAGCTTTTCGCCAAGGACCAGCCCTTCGGCCAGCGCTTCCACCAATTCAGCCTGGACCAGATTGACGACGAATTTCATCCGGGTGGCGTCACCAACATCACCTACATGAATAATATTCAGAGCGAAGTGGGAAAAAACTTCGCGACAGCGACTGAGCAAGGTCTGATCGCCACCGGTCAGCACGGTCAGCAAACCGCTGATGGCGTGTTCTTTGGTGCCCCAGATCGGTGCTTCGAGAAACTGGACTCCCTTCGCGGCGGCCTTAGCCGACAGGTCCAGAGTCGTCTCGAGAGAATGGGTGCCCATATCGACCAGAATGGCACCGGGTTTGAGCCCTGCCATAAACCCGTTGGTGCCCGAAAGAGCCGCCTCCACCTCTTCTTTTTCGGGCATGACGACAATCAGCATGTCTTTGCCCTGAGCCGCTTCGAAAGGACTCGCAGCCCACTGGGCCCCCTGAGCCAACAGGTTTTTTGCCGCCTCCGGTTTAGAATCAAAAACCGACAGCTTATAGTGTGCTTTCAGCAGGTTGGCAGCGATATGCCCACCAACTGTCCCCAGCCCGATAAAGCCAATCTCTTTTACCATCTGCAACCTCCCCGCAAAACGCAAAAATGAAAAAAAATTCCTAATATTTATACCGCAATTCCAAATAAAAACAATAGCAAATAATACAGAAAATGCCTTTCTGCGGCCTTGCTACCACGTGTAAACATATCACGACAACCGCAGATTGAAAACCATTGCCAGCGGACCATGGTTAAGGAGTAAACATCATCGTGCTGACGCCAACGCCAGAACTGGCAAATTTAATCCTTTCTCCGCCACAACAGGACCATAAAAAACGGCCGGCCTTAAACAGGCTGCCTGTTTCCTTTCAGACAGATGAAAAACATTACAGGTGCCAGACGAAGCGCAGGTTGTAGCGCTC
>JAQYWA010000122.1 GCA_030145265.1 Desulfuromonas sp.
ACTTGACACTGAGAAAAATCAAGAGCTGGATTTAATTTTCAGGATTAAATGTAGAGCAATTTCTGTGCCTTTTTCGCGGAATCTGTGGGTGGAGGGGGTCGATTGGCAATCGGAGTGATCTTAAGTTCAACCATGGCACGAAAAACACGCGTTCAACTTCAGGGACTTTATCACGTAATCCGTCGCGGCAACGGCAGTCAACCCGTCTTTTTTTCCAATGACAGCCGATACCTTTTCTACTTTCTTCTGCACGAAGAAACCCTTAACTTAAGTCCCCCCTGAATCCTGAGTCAATAAATAAAAAGCCCAGAAGGCTCCATTCTTCAAGACCTGAGACAACACCACAACCCAAAATCTGCCTCACGCCCGTTCGCTTCGCTCACTCAAGACGCAAAGCCGCAGAGAAAAGCCTTTAAAACTGAAGTCTGAAAGTTCTTTTTGGTTTTGAATTTCCCTGTGTTTCCCGTCAGACAATAAAGGTCTATGGGCTGGCCGAGGACAAGGAGCATTGAGCACGCCGGACATACGCAGACGACAACCCGACTCAAACAATCAATGCGATTTGCATATCACAAACATTGGTGTTGGTTGGCCCGGTTTTGAGCCATGCCCCGGCAGCATCGAAAAAGTGGTAGGCGTCGTTGTCGGCGAGATAGGCTTCAATACTCAGTCCTTGCTCTCCACCCCGGCGCAACGCCTCGGCATCGGCGAACGCCCCGGCCGCGTCGGTCGGCCCGTCGTTGCCGTCGGTGGCGGCGGACAGGAAACAGACCCGCTCCTTTTCCTCCCCCCAACTGGCCATCGGCTCGAGAAACGCCAGCGCCAGTTCCTGGTTGCGTCCCCCCTTCCCCGCCCCCCGCAGGGTCACCACCGTCTCCCCTCCGGCAATCAGGCAGAGCGGCCGCTGCGCCGACCCGGTCACAAGTGCCGCCCGGCGGGCGAGACCGGCCAGCATCCGGCCCTCCTCCCGCGCTTCGCCGCAAAGCGGGGCTTCCAGCACCCGCACTTCAAAACCCAATTGCCGGGCCCGCGCGGCGGCGGCCTGCAACGCCTGTCGGTTGCTGCCGATCACGACATTGTCGACCCCGGCAAAAACCGGGTCGCCCGGCTTGGGGGTCTCGGCGAGGCGTCCCTGCACGCCGAGGTCCAACACCCGGATGACCGGCGCTGGGATCTGGTCGCGCAGACGATAGCGGTCGATCACCCCCAGCGCATCGGCAAAGGTGGTCGAATCGGGGCTGGTCATCCCCGAAGCGATGCTGCTGAGATCGTCGCCGATGACGTTGGAGAGGATGAAGTTGAGGCTGCGGGCCGAGTGCAGCAGCGCCGCCAGGCGTCCCCCCTTGAGCCCTGAAAGGTGTTTACGCACACAGTTTATTTCGCGGATACCGGCACCGCAGCCGAGCAGGGCGCCGGTGGTGCGCTGCTTGTCCTCCAGGGTCAGCTCGATCAGGCCACCGCTGCTGCGGCCATCGAGCGGGCTGGGAAGCAAGGCCGAGCCGCCGCCGGAGATGCAGTTGATCACCAGGGTTTCGGCATCGGCCGCGGCGGCCAGATCTCCCATCCGCCGGGCCGCCTGCACACCGTTGCCATCGGGAACCGGATGTCCGGCCTCGACGATGTCGGCGTGCGCCAGCGGTTCGGCGTGCCCGTACTTGACGCAGACCAGCCCGCCATCGATGCGCGTGCCAAGCATCTCTTCAAACGCCCGGGCCATCGGCGCCGAGCAGCAGTATCCGGCGAAAGTCACTCAGGTCGACCATGGTCTGACGACCCTCGTTTTCGATCAGAAGAGCGTTGTCCCTGATGCGAACATGCTTTCGGATCATGGCGTATGGATTGACCCGCTCCAGCCCGGCGGCAAATATTTCACGCAGCTTTCGGCGCATTTGATTCATCTCCACGCACAACCTCCCGGGTCGGCAATCTGCCGGCGACCTTAAAAACCATCATCTTCGAAACTTACCAGAATTGGGCTGGTTGCGCCATCCGTTCAGCTTGGAGCGCAGCGTCAACCATGTCGCTGTTGAATTATCCCGAGCTATTGACAAGATAACATTGGAGGAGTTATTAGTATTTCAAAATCCGCCTAAGGAGGAACAAACATGAACGCCCTCGTTTATGTTCTGCTCGCCGCCGCCGGCTACCTCGCCGCCTATCGCCTCTACGGTCGCTTCCTCGGCCGCCGGATCTTTCAGCTCTCCAACCGCAACCGGATGCCGGCCCACCGTTTCCGCGACAACGTCGATTACGTGCCGTCGAAGCGGCATATCGTCCTCGGCCATCATTTCACCACCATCGCCGGACTCGGTCCCATCGTCGGCCCGGCCATCGGCATCATCTGGGGCTGGCTGCCGGCGACTCTGTGGGTGGTGTTCGGCTCCATCTTCATGGGGGCGGTCCACGACTTCTCGACCATGGTGATCAGCGCCCGTCACCGCGGCCGAACCCTGGGGGATCTGACCGGCGACCTGATCAGCCCGGCCACCCGCTACGCCTTCCAGGTCATCATCCAGTTCCTGCTGTGGATCGTGGTCGCGGTCTTCGCCATGATCATGGGCATCCTCTTTACCATGTATCCCCAGGCGGTGCTGCCGGTCTGGCTGGAAATCCCCATCGCCATCTGGCTGGGTCGGCAGATCCGCAGTGGCAAAAACGACCTGACTTACTCGATCCTGGCGGTCGCGCTGATGTACCTGACCGTCTGGCTCGGCCTCTACGTGCCGATCACGGTGCCGGCCCTGCTCGGTTCGCCGGTGGTCACCTGGACCCTGTTGCTGCTGGCTTACGCCTTTATCGCCTCGTCCCTGCCGGTCGATCTGCTGCTGCAGCCCCGCGACTACATCAACTCGCATCAGCTGTTGATTGCCATGGCCCTGCTCGCCCTGGGGGTCTGCGTGGCCCACCCGGCCATCACCGCGCCGGCCATCAACCCGGCGGCCTTCGCCGCAGGCACCGATGTCCCGCCACTCTTCCCCCTGCTGTTCATCACCATCGCCTGCGGCGCCATCTCGGGCTTTCATTCGCTGGCCGCCTCGGGCACCTCGGTGAAGCAGATCGATCGCGAGGAGGACATGCTCCCCATCGGCTACGGCGGCATGCTCATCGAGGGGCTGCTGGCGACCCTGGTGGTGGCGGCCATCGCCGGCGGCCTCGGCATGGGACTGGCCAAGGGGGGCGAACTCTTCACCGGCGGCGAGGCGTTCCGCGTCCATTACGCGAGCTGGGCGTCGGCCCAGGGGCTGGGCGCCAAGATCGAAGCCTTCGTGGTCGGCGCCGCCAACCTGCTGGCCGCCCTCGGCATCCCGGCGGCCCTGGGTAAATCGATCATGGCGGTATTCATCGTCTCCTTCGCCGGCACCACCCTCGACTCGGCCACCCGCATCCAGCGCCTGTCGCTGCAGGAGATCTTCCGCAATCGCGACGGGGTGGTGGCCCGCCCCTTCAACAACCACTACGTGGCGACCCTGACCGTGGTGGTCCTCGCCGCGCTCCTCTGCTTCGCCCAGCCTGGAGCCAAGGGGGCGTTGGTGCTGTGGCCGATGTTCGGCGCCCTCAATCAGCTGCTGGCGGCCCTCGGCCTGACCGTCGCCACCGTCTATCTGGCCAAGAAGGGGAAAAACATTCTGGTGACCCTGCTGCCGATGCTCTTCATGCTCGGCATGACCACCTGGGCCATGGTCATCAACCTGCAGAAGTTCCACGCCGCCGGCAACACCCTGCTCTTTTCCCTCTCGCTGGTGATTCTGCTGCTGACCGCTTGGCTGCTCGGCAGCGCCGCTTATTCCCTGGCCGGCCGCCAGCGCACCCGGCTGAGCGAAGATCTCGCCCCGGAACCAGCTGAGTAGCCACGGAATGACGGGCACAAAAAAACAGGACCGGCAACCGCAAGCAGTTCACCTAAGGTCTTGAAAATCCTTTGATGTCAACCCACAACCCCTTAGTCTTAGCAGACTAGGGGGTTATCTTATGTCTTCGCTGTTTCTGCCTTCGATCTTGACAGTTGACATGTTTAAGGTCTATATTTGGTCATATATCAAGTGGAGGAATTTTATGAAATTATCCCGCCAAATCAAACCCATTAGTTATCTCAAGGCCCATACCGCCGAGATCGTGCGCAACCTGGCAAGCCAGCGGGAACCCTTGATAATCACCCAGAATGGCGAAGCCAAAGTGGTCATTCAGGACATTGAAAGTTACGAGCAGACGCAAGAGACCATGGCGCTGCTGAAAATTCTGGCGCTAGGCACTCGTCAGATCGAAGAGGGCAAGACACAACCCGCTACCGATGTCATCAAACGATTAAGGGTGCGGCAGGAGACCCGCTAATGCCCTTCTCGGTGTACCTGACCAATGACGCGGCATGCGACCTTGAGGATTTATTTGACTACATCGATCGGCACGATGTTCGGGGCAAGGCGGAATATGTCCTCGAGCAGATTGAAAAATTATTCAATAGCCTGGCCGAAAATCCTCATCGTGGAACCTACCCCAAGGAACTGCTGACTATAGGGATTCGAGAGTACCGGGAGATCTTCTTCAAACCCTACCGCATTATTTATCGAGTCATGGACAACAAGATCTACGTGCTCTTGATTGCTGACGGACGTCGTGATATGCAGACGCTGCTGCAGCGACGATTGTTGCAGGCATAGCCACCCTCTGACGACCTGTGCAATAAATGGCGTTACGTGAGAAAAGCCCCCGACTGCTAAATCGGGGGCTTTTTGCGGCCCAAAAGGAGTGATTTATAAGACCCTCAACGCCTGTAGGTATCAGGGTCAGGCCAAAAAGATTGAAACTTCGTCCATCTTCTTTCAAGAAACGGCCCGCCAGCGAATGGCAGGGCCATTTTATTTGTTGTTTCATAATTGTTTTCACTGATTGTGGCATATTGCTCAGCCCTTTCCCACAAATCCTGCAAAGCGAGAAAAGGCCGCCCAGATAAGGGCGGCCTTTTCAACACTTTAGGGGAACGGCTTGCGGCAACCAGATCCGCTATTTTGTTGTCAATCGGCGTAAAGGATTACACCACAAGCTCCATGGCCCAGATGCCGCAGGGGCAAATGCCGGCGCAGATACCGCAACCGATACAGAGGTGATCGTCTGATACGTATTCGAAGGCACCGCTCTCCTTCTCGATCCGACGGATCGCCCCTTCGGGACAGGCCTCGAGACACATGGAGCAGTCGCGACAGGTGCCGCAGGAGAGGCAGCGGTTGGTCTCACTTTTGGCGTCGGTGACGCAGAAACGACCGCGGTTTTGCGGACGGAACAGCTCTTTGGAGAGGCAACTCTGCGGAATCATGTCCGGCTTCTTCTTCGCTACCAGTTCGCCGCCGGCGAGAAAGGTATCGATATACTCGGCCGCCTCGTTGCCGTTGCCGATGGCGTGGGTCAGCAGGCCAGGCTTGATGGTATCGCCGATGGCGAAGACGCCGGGAGCCCGAACCGCCTGCCAGCAACCGTCGACGTCCATCATCCCCTTGTCGGTGAGCCACTCGCGGGGAACGTAGGAGAGGTCGGGGCGTTCGCCGATGGAAATGATCACGGTGTCGGCTTCGAGTAGGCGGCCGTCTTTTCCGACCACCCCCTTGTCGGTGATCTTCTCGGTGAAGAAAGGCCAGATGATCTCGCCGCCGAGAGCCTGGACGTGAGCGATCTCATTTTTGTAGGCGGCCGGGCGCTGGACGTCGATGGCGATGACCTTCTTGGCCCCCATGGCGTAAGCACCGAGGCAGACGTCCATACCGGCATTACCGGCACCGAGGACCACCACCCGCTCGCCAACCTTGGGGTTAAGCCCGGAGTTGACTTCTTTGAGAAACTCAATCCCCATGATCATCCGCTCATGGCCGGGGAAGGGAATCACCACCGGATTGTGGGCACCAGAGGCGATCACCACGGCGTTGTTTTCACTGCGGATGGTTGCAAAGAGCTGCGGGTCAACCTTGGTGTTGACGCGAACGTCGACACCAAGCTTCTGGATGCGGTCAATTTCGGTGCGCAGCATCGTCCGCGGCAGACGCTCGTCGGGGATGACCTGCATCAGCTTGCCACCGACTTCCTTATCCGCCTCGTACACGGTAACCTGGTGCCCGAGCAGGCGCAGCTTCCATGCTGCCGAGAGGCCACCGGGGCCGCCGCCGATAACCGCCACCTTCTTGCCGCTGTCGGCCTTGGGCTGCGGTGAGGCAGCGTCAAGGGACATCCGCCCAAGATCCTTCATCGCCACCGGGTGGTCGAGGAACTGGCGGGTGCAGGCGTCCATACAGAGGTTGGGGCAGACTTCGCCGCAGACACTGCCGGGAAAGGGCGAGTATTTGAGAACCAGCTCAAGCGCCTCCTTGACCTTGCCCTGACGCAGCAGGTTGATGCGGTCCTGGGTCGGGATGGCCGAAGGG
>JAQYWA010000123.1 GCA_030145265.1 Desulfuromonas sp.
GAAACCGGGATGAAGTGCACCATCCTCGAACAGCCGGAGCTGGAAAAGGAGCAAATGGGCGCCCTGCTCGGGGTGGCCCAGGGGAGTATCCGCGAACCACGTCTGATCATCCTCGAATACCAGGGCGACCAAAACCATTCCCGACCGATCGCCCTGGTCGGCAAGGGGGTGGTGTTCGACGCCGGCGGAATTTCCCTCAAACCGGCGGAAAAAATGGACGAGATGAAAATGGACATGGCCGGCGGCGCCGCCGTTCTGGGAACCCTGCTGACCGCATCGCTGCTCAACCTGCCGATCAACCTGGTCGGGATCATTCCGGCCGTAGAAAACATGCCCTCAGGAAGCGCCATCCGGCCCGGCGACATCCTGACCTCGAAGGCGGGAAAAACCATTGAAATCCTCAACACCGACGCCGAAGGACGCCTGATCCTGGCCGACGCCCTCACCTATGCCAAGCGGTTCGATCCCCGGGTGGTGATCGATCTGGCGACCCTGACCGGCGCCTGCATCATTGCCCTGGGGCATCATGCCTCCGCCGTCCTGGGCAACCATGAAGGCCTGGTTCGTCAATTGATCAAGGCGGGCGAACAAACCGGTGAACGGCTCTGGCAACTGCCACTGTGGGACGACTATGCCGCACAACTCAAAAGCGAAGTGGCCGATCTGAAAAACACCGGTGGCCGTCCGGCCGGGACCATCACCGCCGCCGCTTTCCTGCAACAATTCGCAGGCGACTTCACCTGGGCCCATGTCGACATAGCCAGCACCGCGTGGGAAGAAAAAGGCCGCCCGTATATTCCCAAAGGCGCCAGCGGCACCGGGGTTCGGCTTCTGGTGCAATATCTCCGCTAATCGGGCGCTTGACAGCAGGGGGGTCCGTGTTAATCATATGATCATACTCTAATAAGGAGGCGTGTCGTGCTCATATACTGCGCGTGGTGCGGAAACTATCAGGGATCCACACCGGCCAAGGGACACCAGATCCGACCGAATATCTGCGAAATTGACACCTCAACCATCTGCCCTTCCTGCCTGAAAAAATTCATCCAGGGCGCCCCGGTTACGTTCTCCGCCTGCCTGGCGACTGCCTTTCCAGCTGAATACTGCCGCCCTGACAGTTGACCAGGATTTAAGCGGGCGCAAAACCAACCAATAGCGTAAACTCATTATTTTCCTTCAAGCTGGATTGCATTTATCCATTCATCCGCTAAACTTTCTACCGCTTGCATGGCTCCGCCAGACGGGAAACAGCGGGGACCTGAAGTCAACTGCATCCAATCAAAGCAAAGGGGAGAGCGAAAGATGCAACAGGGGAAAGTCAAATGGTTCAGTGATGCCAAGGGGTTCGGATTTATTGAGCAGGAAAATGGACCGGATATTTTCGTCCACTTTTCGGTAATCGAAATGGAAGGATTCAAGACTCTCGCCGAAGGCGAACAAGTCTCCTTCAATATCCTTGAAGGACCCAGGGGACCGCAGGCCCAGAACGTCAACAAAAGCTGACAACTGCCGCCGCGAGAAGAAAAAAACCCGATCCACATGCTTTCACGGGAAACTTCCCACAAAAAAAACAATAAAAAGTTGTCATGCCACTGTTTTTATGCTAGTTACTCAGCTCAGTTCCGGCAATTTATGTTCGCCAAACAAGCAATGAAGCATACAGCACTGTGGGTTGAACGCTTCATTTGTGGATAGAACCACCGGGACTTTCATTTCAACACCGGACGACCCGGAGAACACAAAAGGAGCACAAGAAAAATGGCACAAGGTACTGTCAAGTGGTTTAACGATGCTAAAGGGTTCGGCTTCATTCAACAGGACGACGGCCCCGATGTCTTCGCCCATTTCTCGGCCATCGCTGGCGATGGGTTCAAATCCCTGGCCGAAGGTGAGCGGGTTGAGTTTGACGTAATTGAAGGCCAGAAAGGCCCTCAAGCGGCCAACATCGTCAAAATCTAACAAGACATCCGCAACATGCAAAAAACTCCGCAATCCTGTTGCGGAGTTTTTTTATGCCTACTCGGTGCCGCACCTATCTCCCTGTTTTACCTTTCATTTCCGGGCCATGAAAGGGTCCGGCTTTGGCCTTGACAGAACGCCCGGGTATTGCTAACGTACCTTGTTTGGAGAGCCGCAGAACATCCTGCCAATCCAGCAAAACAACCAGGGTGGGGACCATGAAAGTACTTGTTTCTGACAAGTTTTCAATGGAAGGGCTCAAAGTCTTCGAAAACGCCAAGGGGATTACTCTCAAGTACCGCCCGGGCATGACCGAAGATGAGCTACTCAGCGCTGTCGCCGACATCGATGCACTGGTGGTGCGCGGGGGTACCCAGATTACCGAAAAGGTACTGCAGGCGGCGCCAAGGCTCAAGGTGGTCGGCCGGGCCGGCATCGGGGTCGAAAACCTGAATCTGGCGGCAGCCAACGCCAAGGGAGTGGTTATCATGAACACTCCGTTCGGCAGCACCACCACCATAGCCGAATACACCATTGCCCTGCTGCTGGCGCTGGCCCGCCATATCCCGCAAGCTCACGCCGCCACCAAGGCCGGCGAATGGGACAGCTACCGCTATCTCGGCATCGATATCGCCGGCCGCACCCTTGGGGTGATCGGCGCCGGCAAAATCGGCCGCATGGTGATCGAACGGGCACTGGCCCTGCGCATGCGGGTCCTGGTGCACGACCCCTACCTGGCCGAAGAACTGGCCCGACAGCTCGGCACCGAACTGGTCGACTTTGATGAGCTTCTCTCCCGCTCGGACTTCATCAGCCTGCATGTGCCGCTGAACATCGAGACCGAAGGGATCATAGACGCAGAAGCCCTGAGCAAGGTCAAGCGCAGCTGCTATATCATCAACTGCGCGGCCGGCCGCGTGATTGACGAGGACGCCCTGGCCCAGGCCCTGCGAGACGGACGGGTAGCCGGGGCCGCCCTCGACGTTTTCGCCAACCAACCGCCGGGCAAGGACCATCCACTACTGAACCTCGACCAGGTCATCTGCACTCCGCACCTGCGCGCCGCCACCCGCGACGCCCAGGTCAACGTCACCGTACAGACGGCCCACCAGATCGTCGACTTTCTGCAAAAAGGGATCGTTGTCAACGCCCTCAACGTACCGTCGGTCAATGCGGAAATGCTCTTGATCCTCCGCCCCTACGTCGAACTGGCTGAGCGCCTGGGGGCTTTTCAGGCGCAGCGCTATGCCCGGGGCATCAAGGAAGTCACCATCGAATATTCCGGCAGCGTCACCGGGTTTCCTGTCGAGCCCCTGACCATGGCCGTGCTCAAGGGCCTGCTGACGCCGATGATCGGCTCGATGGTCAACTTCGTGAATGCTACCCACAGGGCCCGCGAACGGGGCATCCGGGTGGTTGAGGCCAAGAGCAGCACCGCCGAGGGATTCGCCAACATGATTCGGCTCACGGTGACCAGCGAAGACGGAGTACATTCAGTAACCGGCACCGTGTTCAGCGCCGATGATTATCGAATCGTCAGGGTCGACGATTATCACGTTGAAGCGATTCCTGAAGGACATATCCTGATTCTGCACAACGATGACCGCCCCGGCGTTATCGGCTTTATCGGCCAGGCCCTGGCAAAATCCGGCGTCAACATTGCCATGATGAACCTCTCGCGGCGCAAAATACAGGGCAAGGCCATTTCCCTGATCAACGTCGACAGCCGGATACCGGATTCGCTGCTTGAAGAATTGCGCAGCAACGAACATATACTTTCAGCCGTTCAGGTTCAGCTCTGAGGGTGCCGCACCCCCGGGTAACGTTTTTCATTCAAGCTGCACTGCAACGCCCCTAAAAGGACTGCACCACTTATGACTGTCGACAATCCCCCCCTTGAAGCCATCCTCCCCAAGGGGGTCAAAGACTTCCTGCCGGTCAAAGCCGCCAAGATTGATTTTCTGCAGAAAACCCTGCTGTCGGTTTTTTCCCAATGGGGCTTTCGCCCCATCGTCCCCCCGTCCCTTGAATACCTGGACGTCCTCGAACGAGGGCTGGGTGAAGGACTGCGCGAAAAAACCTTTCGCTTCGACGATCGCCAGAGCGGGAAGCTGGTAGCCTTTACTCCCGACATCACCCCCCAGGTGGCCCGCATTGTCGCCACCCGCATGAAAGACGTCCCGCTGCCGCTGCGCCTCTGCTATACCGGCCGGGTATTGCGCCACACCGAGCAGCAGGCCGGCAAGGACCGCGAGATTTTTCAGGCCGGCGTCGAAATGATCGGCCTCGAAAGTCCGGAAGCGGACGCCGAGATGATCGCCATGGCCGTCGAAAGCCTCAAGGCCCTCGGCGCCAAGGAATTCACCATCGACGTCGGCCAGGTCGAGTTTTTTCGCGGCGTCATGGCCGACCTGCGCCTGCCGGCGCCACTTGCGGCCGAACTGCAGGGCGCCATCGCCCGCAAGGACAACTCGACCCTGAAGACGCTCCTCGAAAAAGCCCCCCTCGATGACCGGGCCCGCGAAGAGATTCTTGCCCTGCCGCGACTGTTCGGCGGCCGCGAAGTGCTGGCCAAGGCCGAGCGGGCCGTATCCAACGACCGCTCCCGCCGGGCCCTCGACAACCTCGCCCAGGTGCTCGACATCCTCACCGTTTACGGCGTCGAAGACCACGTCACCTTCGACCTCGGCGAACTGCGCGGCCTCGACTACCACACCGGGCTGACCTTCCAGGGTTTTCTCACCGGCATCGGCAGGGCAGTCTGCCTCGGCGGCCGCTACGACAACCTCACCGCCCGCTACGGCTACCCGGCCCCCGCGACCGGCTTCGCCTTCAACCTGCTGAACCTGCTGTTCGCTCTCGACAAAGAACTCGACACGGTAGCCACCCACCAGACCGACGTGTTGATCTTTCAGACCGGAACCAACAAACAGGCGGCCCAGCAAATTGCCCTGACCCTTCGCAACAAGGGCTATTCCGCCGCGCGCGACATTATCGCTCGAGACTTGCAGGATTCCATCAGTTACGCACACAAGATGAACTTCCGCTTCATCCTGTGTGCCGGAGAAAATCGCGAACAAGTCCTGATCCGCAACCTGGCTGACGGGTCGGAACGCAAACTTGCGTATCAGGATATTTTCGCTGAGGATTTTGCTCTTTAAGCCTATCAGGAGACAATTAAGACATGGCCAATGTAATTATCGTAGGCGCCCAGTGGGGCGATGAAGGAAAAGGCAAAGTTGTCGACATCTACACCGAGTATGCCAAGGATGTCGTGCGCTACCAGGGCGGCAACAACGCCGGCCACACCCTGGTGGTCGGCAACGAGAAGACCGTCCTGCACCTGATCCCCTCGGGCATCCTGCACGAAGGCAAACGCTGCATCATCGGCAACGGCGTGGTCCTCGACCCCAAGGTGTTCCTCGAAGAAATCGAAAAGCTGAAGAAAAAAGGCTATCTCAAAAACGACAGCCAGCTGGTAGTTGACGCCAACGTGCACATCATCATGCCCTACCACAAAGCTATCGACATCGCCCGCGAAAGCGACTCCGGCGCCCGCAAGATCGGCACCACCGGCCGCGGCATCGGCCCCACCTACGAAGACAAGATCGGTCGCCGCGGCATTCGCTTCGTCGACCTGCTCCGTCCGGAAGTTTTCGCCCGCAAGGTCAAGGAAATGCTCCCGGAAAAGAACTTCATCCTTGAAAAGATGCTTGGCTGCCCCGCTCTCGACGAAAGCGCCATCGTTGAAGAATACAGCGCCTACGGCAAACTGCTCAGCAAATACCTGGGCAACAGCTCCAAGCTGCTCAACGAGAGCATCAGCGCAGGGGACAACATCCTCTTTGAAGGCGCCCAGGGAAGCCTGCTCGACGTCGACCACGGCACCTACCCCTACGTCACCTCCTCGTCGACCATCGCCGGCGGCGCCTGCACCGGCACCGGTGTCGGCCCGCGCTTCATTGACGCCGTCGTCGGCATTTCCAAGGCCTACGTCACCCGGGTCGGCGAAGGACCCTTCCCCACCGAACTGGACGACGAGATGGGCGAAGCCCTGCGCCAGGCCGGCCAGGAATTCGGCGCCACCACCGGCCGCCCGCGCCGCTGCGGCTGGTTCGACGCCGTCGCGCTGCGCGAAGCAGTACGCACCAACGGCATGACCGGGCTGGCCATCACCAAGATGGACGTGCTCAACGAACTGGAAACCATCAAGATCTGCACCGCCTACTCGTACCGTGGCGAGATGCTGGAAGATTTCCCTCAGGATCTCGAGGTGCTCAGGGATTGCAAGCCGGTCTACGAAGAAGTCGATGGCTGGAACTGCGACATCTCCGACGCCACCAGCTTCGAAACCCTGCCGCCGAAAGCCCAGGACTACCTGAGAAAGCTCGAAGAGGTTACCGGTTGCCCGGCGATCCTG
>JAQYWA010000580.1 GCA_030145265.1 Desulfuromonas sp.
TGGTCGGTCTGATCGCCATTGATTTCCCCCATGTGCTTGGCGTCGGCTACGAAACGATTAACCTGATGCTGAGCGCCCAAACCGCGGTCGGCCTGCTGCTGCTACTGCTGGTGCTCAAACTGGCAGCCACCTCGTTTTCGATAGGGGCCGGCTTTTCCGGGGGGATTTTTGCGCCGTCGCTGGTACTGGGGGGCTTGCTCGGTGGATTGTTCGGCAGTGGCATGCACACGCTCTGGCCGGAGATGACAGCCGCCTATCCCGCCTATGGCCTGGTCGGCATGGGAGCGCTGGTGGCCGGGACCACCCTGGCGCCGATCACCGCGATCTTTACCATTTTCGAACTGACCTACAACTTCGACATCATCCTGCCGGTGATGACCAGTTCGATCGCCAGCCTGATCACGGTGCAGACGATTTACGGCTACTCGATCTACGAAACCAAGTTGATCAAAAAAGGGATCCGGATGATCCGCGGGCATGACGTCACCCTGTTGCGTTCGATGCAGGTGCGCGATTACATGGATCAGGATTTCGAATGGGTCAGGGAAGACACCCTGCTCGGTGAACTGATCGCCAAGGCCCAGGAAAGCCCCTATCCGCACTTTCCAGTCCTCAACAACCGGGATGAACTGGTCGGCATGATCTCCCTGCGCGACCTCAAGGTCGTGCTGGCCGAGATGGGCGATCTCTGCGAGCTGGTAGTGGCTTCAGAAATCATGAGCCATGAAGTCATCACTATCAGCGTGCAAGACAACTTCGAAACCGCCTTTGAGGTTTTCGAGGGACGTGCCTTTTCGACCCTGCCGGTGGTCGACCACCGCAACCCCAACCGAGTGATCGGATTGCTGAAAAAAAGCAACCTGCTTCTGGCCTACAACCAGAAGGTATTGAAGATGGATGCCTTTTCCAGGGTGTCGTAAACCTAACCCTTACTAGGAGGCTGTCGGACTTTACATAAGCCGACTGCAAAATCGACTGATCGGCCCATATCTCCGAGGATTTTCGACAAATAGCCCTGCTATTCGCTCTCAAATCCTCGAAAATCTGGTCTCGACCATCCGATTTTTCGCTTCGGCCCGCCAAGTTCGACAGCCTCCAGAGATAGATAATTTATGGGAATTGCTGCAGATATCGTCATCATCGTGCTAGCCGCCCTGGTCGGCGGCCTGGTCGCCCAGAAACTCAAGCAACCGCTGATCCTCGGTTACATCCTTGCCGGCGTGCTGGTCGGGCCGTACACCGGCGGGGTCTCGGTGACCAACACCCACGACATCGAACT
>JAQYWA010000124.1 GCA_030145265.1 Desulfuromonas sp.
CTTCTCGCCGCCAGATCCTGGCAAATAGTTCTCGACACGAGCAATCCCACGGCCAACGATGCCCCGCCTCTCCTGCATCACGGCCGGAAGCCGTACGCGCTCCAGGGCCGGACTCTCGCCTGGCTGCTGGCCGTCAAGCCCCAATCAGAAAAACCTGTAAAACCAACAAACACGGAGGAGATATCATAATTCATATGATGCCGCAGTCCGTCTGGATACGGTGAGCAAAAGGTTCTTACCATCTACGATGCGATGACGTGACTGCTCAGCAGCAACAAAAGGAGAGTGGAAAATGGATCTCGCCCCTTTGCACGGAAGAATCGACCCGAAAATCGCGCGCCGGGTGTGGATAGAGAATGTTCAGCCGGCCGTCGATGTCGGCCGGTTTCCGATCAAGCGCTGCGTGGGAGAGAATGTCAGGGTAACGGCCGACATCTTTGCCGACGGTCATGATCTTCTAGCCGCGGTGCTCCTATATCGTCCCGTCTCCGAGGCCGCCTGGCAGGAAGTGCCCATGGAACCGCAGGTGACCGATGCCTGGGGGGGGCGCTTCAGCGTCGAACGTCTGGAACCTTATGAATACACCATCGAGGCATGGGTCGACCATTTTGCCAGCTGGCAGGACGAAATCCGAAAAAAATTCCAAGCCGACCAGGATATCCAGAGCGAACTTCTGGAAGGCGCCGCCCTGATCGAGGCTGCGGCCGAGCGGGCAGTGGAGCCCGACCGCAGCTGGCTGAAAAAAATCGCCCTTCTTCTCAAGTCGCATGAGGCCCAGGGCAAGCGCGTGGAGCGCGGCCTGTCGCCCGATCTCACCGCTCTCATGAACCGCTATCCGGACCGATCGCTGAGCTCCCGTTACCGTCAGGCCCTGCAGGTCAATGTAGAACGTATCCTGGCCAGGTACGGTGCCTGGTACGAGATGTTTCCCCGCTCGACCGGCAGTGCCCCAACGCAAAGCGGAACCTTCAAGGATGCCGCGAAACATCTGTCCTATATCGCCGAAATGGGTTTTGACATCGTTTATCTGCCGCCTATCCACCCCATCGGACGCACCTATCGAAAAGGACCGAACAATACCCTGGCGGCTGGACCTTCCGACCCCGGCAGCCCTTGGGCCATCGGCGGTTCGGAAGGGGGACACAAGGCGGTCCATCCGGATCTCGGCACCTTGGACGATTTCGATTTTTTTGTAGCGGAAGCCTCACGCCATGGCCTCGAAGTGGCTCTCGACATCGCCTTTCAATGCTCACCGGACCATCCCTATGTCAAGGAACACCCGGAATGGTTTCGACACCGTCCCGACGGCAGCATCAAATACGCGGAAAACCCGCCGAAGAAATACCAGGACATCTACCCCCTCAATTTCGAAAGCCCGGACTGGGAGTCGCTCTGGCAAGAACTCAAGGATGTTATCGTCTTCTGGGCCGCAAGGGGAGTGCGCGTCTTCCGGGTGGACAACCCCCATACCAAACCGCTTTGCTTCTGGGACTGGGTCATCGCCGAAGTGCGAAAAAACTTTCCGGATGCGGTCTTTCTCGCTGAGGCATTTACCCGGCCGAAAATCATGCATGCCCTGGCCAAAGCGGGTTTCAGCCAGTCCTACACCTACTTCACCTGGCGCAACACCAAACGCGAACTCATCGAATATGTGACCGCGCTCACCCGCACCGAGGTCCGCGAATTCTTCCGGCCCAATTTCTTTGCCAATACGCCAGACATCCTACCGGAGTTTCTCCAGTTCGGCGGTCGCCCGGCTTTTCTTTCCAGACTGGTGCTGGCCGCTACCCTGGGTGCAAGCTATGGCATCTACAGCGGTTATGAGCTCTGCGAAAACGAGGCGACACCGGGCACCGAAGAATATCACCAATCGGAAAAATACCAGATCCGGCATCGGGACTGGAACCAACCGGACTCCCTGCGAGAGTATATTGCGCATGTCAACCGAATCCGCCGTGAGAACCCGGCACTTCACAGCAATGAGCATCTCGACTTCTATCCGGTGGACAACGAACTGCTCCTCTTTTTCGGCAAGACCACACCGAACCTTGACAACATCATTTTGGTGGTGATCAATCTCGACCCGCATCACGCGCATGACGGCTGGGTGGAGGTGCCTCTCGAAGAATTGGGGATCGGCCCGAACGAAGTCTACCAAGTCCACGACCTGATCGGGGAAGGGCGCTACCTCTGGCAAGGACGGCACAACTACGTACGTCTTGACCCGGCCGAGAGTCCGGCCCAAATCTACCGTCTCCGCCGCCGGGTCCGCACCGAGCGGGACTTCGACTATTTCATGTAAGAGGGGTTAATTGCTGCCATGGCCAAGAAAAATGACAGTCTTTGGTACAAGGACGCCATTATCTATGAACTTCATGTCAAGGCTTTCTGCGACAGCAACGGCGATGGCATGGGCGACTTCCGCGGACTCAGACAAAAGCTCGACTATCTTCAGGATCTCGGCATAACCGCCATCTGGCTACTGCCCTTCTATCCCTCCCCGTTGCGCGACGATGGCTACGACATCGCTGACTATCGCGGAATCCATCCCGACTATGGCACATTGCGAGACTTTCGCGCCTTTGTCCGGGAGGCTCACCAGCGGGACATGAAAGTAATCATCGAACTCGTCGTGAACCATACCTCGGACCAGCACGCCTGGTTCCAGGCGGCGCGGCGCGCCAAAGCCGGATCGGCCCGCCGCAACTTCTATGTGTGGAACGACACGGATACGAAATTTCCCGAAACACGAATCATCTTCACCGACAGCGAATCCTCCAACTGGGCCTGGGATCCGGTGGCCGGGGCCTATTACTGGCACCGATTCTTCTCCCACCAGCCCGACCTCAACCTCAACAATCCCCGGGTCGTGGAAGCCGTCGGCCGGGTCATGCGCTTCTGGTTCGATATGGGGGTGGACGGCATGCGGCTCGATGCGGTGCCCTATCTCTGCGTTCGGGAAGGGACCAACAACGAGAATCTGCCGGAAACGCACGCGGTGCTCAAGGAATTCCGCCGCCAACTCGACCACCATTATGACAATCGCATGTTTCTGGCTGAAGCCAACCAGTGGCCAGAAGACGTACGGCCCTATTTCGGCGACGGTGACGAATGCCACATGGCCTTCCATTTTCCGCTGATGCCACGCATCTTCATGGCCATCCACCAGGAAGACCGCCACCCCATCACCGAGATCCTCAAGCGTACCCCGATCATTCCGGACAGCTGCCAATGGGCCTTGTTTCTGCGCAATCACGACGAGCTCACCTTGGAGATGGTGACCGACGAGGAGCGCGATTACATGTACCGGGAATACGCGATGGAGGCCCGCATGCGCATCAATGTCGGCATCCGCAGACGCCTCGCGCCGCTGGTCAACAACAGCATGCGCAGGATCGAACTGCTCAACAGTCTGCTGTTCTCCTTTCCCGGCACCCCGGTTCTCTATTACGGAGACGAGATCGGCATGGGTGACAATATCTATCTCGGCGACCGCAACGGGGTACGAACCCCGATGCAATGGTCGGCGGACAGAAACGCCGGTTTTTCCAGGGCCGACCCGGCCAGGCTCTATCTGCCGGTGATCATGGACCCGGTCTACAGCTACCAGGGGTTGAACGTGGAGGCCCAGGAGCGCAATCCCTCATCGCTCCTTCATTTCATGAAACGCCTTATCTCGCTCCGCCGCCAGTACAAGGCGTTCGGAAAAGGGTCGATCGAATTTCTGGGACCGGAAAACCGGACGGTGCTTCCATATATCCGCCGCTACAAGGGAGAGGTGATCCTGGCCGTGGCCAACCTGTCACGATTTGCCCAGCCGGTGGAACTCGATCTCTCCGAATTTCGCGGCTGGATACCTGTGGAACTTATCGGCCGCACCGAGTTCCCAATGATCGGCGATCTGCCCTATTTTCTGACCATGGGCCCACATGGCTTCGTGTGGTTCAAGCTCGAACCGCAGGCGAAGCCCATCAACGTCCCAGGCGGGGCCAAGGGTGCTGAAATCAGTCTCCCGTCGCTCAATCTGGCCGGCGGCTGGGACGATTTTCTGCGCCAGGAATACCGCTACCAGCTCGAGCAGGATGTGCTTCTCACCTACATGCCCCGACAACGCTGGTTCAGGGGAAAGGCGCGGGTGATCTCGGCACTGCGCATCACGGACTGGACGAAACTGGGGGCGGGATTCTTTATCATCTTTGCCTCGGTCACCTATGAAGACGGGGGCAATGAGGTCTATTCGCTGCCTCTCAAGATCGCCAAGGGGCAACTGGTCGACATCCTGATGAGCGAAATCCCGGAAAGCCTCCTCTGCCGGTTGTCCACCTCCAGCGAAAACGGTGTCCTCTTTGAGGCCCTGTCGGACCGAACCGCCTGTTGCGATCTCTTCACCATAATGGCTAACGGCCGAAGCTTTTCCACTGCCGCCAAGGGGCGGCTCATCGCCTACCGGAGCGAGGCCTTCCAAAAAGAAAAAGAGCGGGAAGCGGAATGCAGTGAGGTGCGCCGCCTGGCCGTGGAACAGAGCAACACCTCGATCATCCTCGACGACGCCTTCATTATCAAAAACTTCCGCCGGGTCGAGAAAGGGCCGAGCCCGGACATGGAGATCGGGCGGTATCTTACCGAGAGCACCAACTTTGTCAATATGGCTCCGGTCCTGGGCGCCATCGACTACCAACAGCCTGACGGTTCCACGGCCACCGTGGCCATGCTCCAGGTCTTTGAGAAGAATCAGGGGGATGGCTGGGCGTTCACCATGGAGCATCTCGCCACCTTCCTGAAGGACCAGCAGACTTTTCCCTTCGCCCTTGACGGGCGCCGGACGACCGACACGGCAGCGCTCCTGAAGCTCGCCGAGGAGGCTCGTCCAGCCGCCCTCGAAGAGAGGCTCGGCGGCTATATGAAGGCGATCGAGCAACTCGGCGCCCGCACCGCCGAGTTTCACCTGGCGCTCTCCCGTGAAAAGCGGAACAGAAATTTTACGCCCGAGCCCATCACGCCGGAATATCTCGCCACCCTGGCTGACGCCTTTACGGCTCAGGCACAGCTGAGCCTCGGCCTTCTGGCCAATCGGTCGGCCAGTTTGAGCGAGGATGTGACGGCCCAGGCGGAGGCGATTCTCGCCGCCGGCCCCGCCCTCCTGCAGCGCTTCCAGTCCCTGCCGGAGTTGAGCGGCATCGGCGGCAACCGCATCCGCTGTCACGGCGACTATCATCTGGGCCAGGTGCTGCGCACCGAAGACGATTTCCTGCTCATCGATTTTGAGGGGGAGCCGATCCGGTCGCTGGCCGAACGACGACGGAAAGAGTCGCCCTTGAAAGACGTGGCCGGGATGCTCCGTTCCTTCAGCTATGCGGCGCATACGGCGCTCATCGCGGCCGGCAGGGAGATCGCCGCCGTGGACCCGGCCGCAGTCGAACAACAAACGCGAACATGGGAGGCCTGGGTCGCGGCCACCTTTCTCACCAGCTACTTCAAGACGGCCGAAGGCGGCACCTTTCTGCCTACCGGTCCGGCCCGGAGCGTCCTGCTGGACGCCTTCCTTCTCGATAAGGCCTTTTACGAGCTGCAGTATGAAATCAACAACCGCCCCGACTGGCTCCATATACCGCTCGCCGGGATCCTCGGCTTTATCGAGTATCGGCATCACCGCACACTCCAGGAGAGATTAACATGACCAACGCACACACACGATTGACCAATTATGACCTTCATCTCCTGATAGAGGGAACCCATTACCGGGCCTGGGAAAAGCTCGGGGCCCATGTCGGCGAAAGAGACGGCGAGCCGGGGACCTGGTTTGCGGTGTGGGCGCCCAATGCCGAGCGGGTGGCGCTGATCGCCGATTTCAACGACTGGGACGAGTCGGCACATCTGCTCGAAATCCGCGGTGACTCTGGCATCTGGGAAGGGTTCGTCCCGGGGGTGGGAAACGGGGCTCGCTACAAGTACGCGATCCGTTCGCGAAAGGCAGGATACACAGCGGAAAAGACGGACCCGTTCGGTTTCGCCTGCGAGATCCGGCCGGCCACCGCCTCGATGGTCTGGGATATATCCGACTACCAATGGCAGGATGGCGAGTGGATGGCAAGCCGCGGCAAGCGGCATCGGCTCGATGCACCCCTCGCCGTCTACGAGATGCATCTCGGCTCTTGGATGCGGGTGCCCGAGGAAGACGATCGCTGGCTTAGCTACCGGGAGCTGGCACCCCGGCTCGCCAAGTACCTCAACGAGATGGGCTTCACCCATGTGGAACTGCTGCCGGTATGCGAGCACCCCCTCGACGCCTCCTGGGGCTACCAGACGGTCGGTTACTATGCGCCCACCAGCCGTTTCGGCACGCCCCAGGATTTCA